>DASSGL010000131.1:0-4132 GCA_035693525.1 Gaiellaceae bacterium
GCGAGCACGATCGCGAGCGAGATGTCGACCTTCGGCGCGCCCGGCTCCGGCAGGATGCGGTGCAGCTCCGCGAGCGAGATCAACGCTGCCGCGCCGCCGCCGACGCCGTTGAAGAGCGCCACCATCTGCGGCATCGCGGTCATCTTGACCGTGCGTGCTGCGACGGCCCCGAACCCGCCGCCGACGAGCATGCCGAGGGCGATCGCCCACCAGCTCGTCGTGCCGATGTCCACCCACGTCACGACGACTGCGACGATCATGCCGGCGGCGCCGATCTGGTTGCCACGCCGTGCGTGCGCGGGGCTCGAGAGGAAGCGCAACGCCAGGATGAACGTCACGATCGTGATGAGGTAGAGCAGATTCGTGACGTCGGTGCTCACGACTGCTTCCCGTTTTGCGATGCGTCGACCCGCTTCGCCGGCTCCCGTTTCTTGAACATCTCGAGCATCCGGTCGGTGACGACGAAGCCGCCGACCACGTTGGCGGACGCGAGCACGACCGCGGCGAAGCCGACGATCCACGTGAACGTGCTCTTGTGCGGGAGACCGAGCACGAGCATCGCGCCCACGATGACGATGCCGTGGATCGCGTTCGTGCCCGACATCAGCGGCGTGTGCAGCATCGAGGGCACCTTCGAGATCACCTCGAAGCCGAGGAAGATCGCGAGCACGAGGATCGTCACCTCGAAGACGAGCAGCGTGTTGTGACTCAAGCGGGAGCTCCCTCCTTCGTGACGCAGGCGCCTGACGTGATCTCGTCGTCCCAATCCAATTCGAGGTTGCCGCCGGGCGCCAGGTGGAGGAGCAGCGCCTGCACGTTGCGCGAGTAGAGCATCGACGCGTGGTACGGCACCGACGACGGCACGTTCGTGAGGCCGACGATGGTCACGTCTTCCCGCGCGACGATCTCTCCCGGCACGGTCAGTTCGCAGTTCCCGCCGGTGTCTGCGGCGAGATCGACGATCACCGAGCCCGGGCGCATCGCCGCGACGGCCGAGGCAGGGATGATCCGCGGCGCCGCGCGTCCCGGAACGGCCGCAGTCGTGATCACGGCGTCGAACTCGGCGATTCGCGCTTCGAGCGCCTCCTGCTGCGCCTGCATCGCCTCCGGGGTCAGCTCGCGCGCGTAGCCGCCCTCGGCCTCGGCGCCCGTCACCCCGAGATCGAGCCAGCTCGCTCCCAGGCTCTCGATCTGCTCGCGGACGACCGGGCGGACGTCGAAGCCGGTCACGACCGCGCCGAGGCGCCGCGCGGTCGCGATCGCCTGGAGACCTGCGACTCCCGCGCCGATCACGAGCACCTTCGCGGGCGGAACCGTTCCCGCCGCGGTCATCAGCATCGGAAAGAAGCGGGGCAGGTGCTCGGCGGCAAGCAGCGCGCCCTTGTAGCCTGCGACGGTCGCCTGCGACGAGAGCGCGTCCATCGCCTGCGCGCGCGTGATGCGCGGGATCGACTCCATCGCGAACGCGATCACACCGCGCGCGGTGAGCCGCTCGACGCCGGCGGGGCCCGCGAGCGGGTCGAGGTAGGCGATCAGCACCTGGCCTTCGCGGAGGTTCGCCTCGTCGGGACGCTGCACGGCGACCACCGCGTCGGCCTCCCAGGGCGTGCCGAGCGTCGCTCCGGCATCCAGGTACGAGGCGTCCGGGAACCATGCCTCCTCGCCGGCACCGGGCTCGACGACGATCTCGAAGCCGCTCGCCGCCAGCTTGCCTGCGATGTCGGGCACGAGCGCGACCCTGCGCTCCTCCGGCGCCGTCTCTCGCGCTACTCCGACCCGCATCGCCGTCAACTCTAAGCCAGCGGGGGGACGCCGGTCGTTCGTGGCTCCCGCAGCCTGCGCACGCTGTGTCCCTACAGTGGCCGCGGTGACTCATTTCTTCACGCACCACGGCCTGCCGCTCCTCTTCGTGGTGATCATGCTCGAGTCGTTCGGAATCCCGCTCCCGGGCGAGACGGCCTTGATCATCTTCGGCGTCCTCGCCTCGCAGGGGCACTACGACATCGTCTCGGTGATCGCCGTCGCGGCGGCGGCCGCGATCATCGGCGACAACCTCGGCTACTGGCTGATCGGCAGGCTCGGCGGGCGTGCGCTGTTTCGCCGCTGGGCGTGGCTGCGACGCTACAGCGAGACGGTCCTCCCTCGAGTCGAAGGGATCATGCACCGGCACGGGGGCAAGACGGTCTTCTTCGGCCGCTTCATCGCGATCCTCCGCTTCACCGCGGCCTGGGTCGCCGGGCTCGCGCGGATGCACTGGTGGAAGTTCCTCTTCTGGAACGCCGCAGGCGGCATCGCGTGGGCCACCCTCGTCGGGCTCGTCGCGTACTACGGCGGTAAGGCGGCGGCCGACGCCATCCAGCGCTACGGCATCTTCGCCGCGGCCGGGGTCGTGGTGATCCTCGGGCTCGGCTGGCTCGCGCTCCACCTCGGCAAGGAGCGCCTCCAGGACCGGCTCTGATCAGGCGCCGCCCTGCTCCCGGCGCAGCCACTCGGCGAGGAACGGCTCGACGAGGCAGCGCTCTCCTTCGACGGAGCGGCCGGCGATCTCCTTCCGCTCGAGCCCCTGGAGCGCCATACCCACCGACGACGGGCCGGGCAGGTCGTGCCTGCTGCGGTACGCCGCGGAGTAGACCGCGTGCGCGGGCTCCTCGGCGAGCGCGAGCATGAGCAGCCGCTGCGCGGCCGGCGCTTCGTCCCAGATGCGCGCGAAGTGGTTGTGCTCGGCCCGCAGCACCTGCCCGAGAGCAGTGTCGATGTCGTTGGGAAACGCATGATGTCCGGACGGCACGAGCTGCCACACCGCGTACGCGAGCTCTTGCGTCGCGTAGGGATGACCCGCGGTGATTCCGAGCAGGCGCCCGAGCGCATCCGGCGTGATCCCCTTCTCCGTGCCCTCGAAGCGCTTGCGGATGAACGGCGCGAACTTCGCCGGCGCGATCGGGCCGAGCTCGACCTGCTTCGCGCTGCGCCAGAACGGCTCGTTCCGGTCGTTGAAGATGCGCTCGAGCACGTGCCGCTTGCTGCCGAGGTAGACGTGCCCGATCTCCGGCTGCATCTGGAAGACGGCGCGCATGAGGTTCGGGAAGCTGCGGTCGATGGCGACGATCTCCTGAAACTCGTCGAAGACGAGGACGACACGCCGCTTCCGCTCGGCGGCGATCTTTCCCGGCAGCTCGAGGAGCCGCTCGATCGTGTCGTCGATGTCGGTCGGCTGACGCCCGGCCTGGAAGCTGAACCGCAGCGTCAGGTCGTCCGGGTCGATCTCCATCGCCGGACGGATGCGGAGGCCGCGAAAGAGGCTCGCGGCGCGCTCGATCGCCTGTTCGCCCGGCGACTCGATGTCGGCGTAGATCGTCTTCGCGAGTGCCGCTGCGAAGCGCTCCTTCGTCGTCGTCTTCATCACGTCGCAGTAGCCGACGAGCATCCTGTGCCTGTGCGCCCGCTCCGCTGCCCGCAGCACGAGGGAGGACTTCCCGTATCGCCGCGGGGCGTAGAGGAGCACGTCCTGACCGTTCTCCATGTCGGCCAGCAGGTCGCGCAGCTCGGTCTCGCGGTCGGTGAAGGCGTCGTCGAGCGCGAGCGCGCCGTAGGTGAACGGGTTGACGACGGGATGATCGTTACGCATCTCTACGTAACGTCAGTATACGTAAGCTACAGCGCTGCCCAGACCTCGAGCTTTGCCTCCGTGCGGGCGATGACCTCGTCGGTGAACTCGGTCGTGCCGAGGTGGCCGCCGAGGTCGAAGGTTCGCCGGCCCGCGGCGACCGCTTCGAGACACGCCTCCCGGATCGCGCGTCCCGCCTCCTGCGCTTCCTCGTCGCCGTACGAGAGGAGGGCGGCGCCGGCGAGGATCATCGCCATCGGGTTCGCGACGTTCTTGCCCTCGAGCGACGGGGCGGTGCCGTGCGCGGCTTCGGCCATGATCGCCGACGGTTCGAAGTCGTCCTCGAACGCGACGAGGAGCGACTCGGAGCCGGCGATCGAGCCGAAGAGCGGAAGGACGAGGTCGGAGAGGATATCGCCGTCCCGGTTCAACGCCGGGATCACGAGCGGGTCGCCGGCGGAGGAGATCAGGAGGGCGAAGGTGGCGTCGATCAACTGCGGCTCGTACGGGACGTCCGGGTGGCGCTCT
>DASSGL010000132.1:0-5529 GCA_035693525.1 Gaiellaceae bacterium
TCGCCTGCGCGAGGAGCGGCTTCAGGACGCGCGAGCCGACGTAGTACGTGCTCGCGAAGTTGACGAGCTCCACGAGCTCGCAGCGGTCGGCAAGCTCGGCGACCACGCGCTCCTCGTCCAGATACGTGTTGAAGGCAGGCATTCCGATCTCAGCCAGCCCCCACTCCGTCCGCAGCGCGTTCAAGCGCCCCCAGCCCTGAAGCGTCGCCTCCGAGAGCAGGAACATGCCGTCGGGCCGCAGCACGCGCACGCACTCCGCGAGCCCGCGCGACTGGCGCTCCCAGTCGCCGAGGTTGATGATGACGCGGCTGCAGACCACGGCGTCGTAGGTCCCGTCGACGACATCGAGCGCGAGCACGTCGCCGACGTCGAACTCGACGGTGCCGTGCAGCCTCGGCTGCAGCTGGTCGAGGCGTGCACGAGCCGCGTCGATCATCGCCGGCACGTAGTCGACGCCTCGAATGAAGATATCCCGGGCAGCGGCAAGCTGCACCGTGGACCAGCCGTTCGCGCAGCCGACGTCGAGCACGCGGGCGCCGTCGTGCAGGCGCTCCCCGATGGCGCGCACCTCGAGCTCCATCACGCAGACGTCCGACCACGACGCGCCGGGCGACTCGCCGTGCGCCTCCGCCTGCGACTGCCAGTACGCGCGGACGTCCTCGGGTGTCAGATGCGCTCCCGGATGGCATACGGCGGCTTGTCCATCAGCCGGAAGTGCATGCGGGCGAGGTACTCGCCGATGATGCCGAGGGCGAAGAGCTGTGCGCCCGCGAAGATCGCGATGATCGACGCGAGGAACGGAAAGCCCGGCACAGGGCTCCCCTGCACGAGCTTGCGCACCACGACCTCGACGAGCACCGCCAGTCCGAGGAAGGCGAAGACGAAGCCGACGAGGCTGGCAAGGCGCAGCGGCCGCGTGCTGAAGCCCGTCGCCATGTTGATCGCGTGCGAAGCGAGCTTCCGAAACGTGTAGTTCGAGCTGCCCGCCCGACGTGGCTCATGCCTCACCGGTACGGTCGCGAACCTCGTCGTACCCCAGGTGAGGAGGACGTCGACCGACACGTACGAGCCGGTGTAGCTCGCGAATGCGTCGCGCAGGTCACGCCGGAAGGCGCGAAACGGGCTCACCTTGCGCGCGACGTCGGTGCCCATCGCGCTCCGTAGCGCCAGCTTCGTGAGGTAGGTCGCCACTCCGCGGCGGAAGCCGTGCTCCGGCTTCACCGGCGTCCCGTAGACGACGTCGACGCCGGGCGTGAGGGCGGCGGCGAGCTTCGGGATCTCCTCGGGCGGATTCTGGAGGTCGTCGTCGAGCGTGACGACGACGGCGTGCCGAGCCTCGCGGATGCCGGCGAGCAACGCGTTGTGCTGGCCGAAGTTGCGCATCAGGTCGACGCCTCTCACGAAAGGCCGCTCGGCGGCGAGCTGCGCGATCCGCTGCCACGACGCATCGGAGCTGCCGTCGTTCACGAGCACGAGCTCGTAGTCCGAGGCGAGCGCCCCCAGCACCGCCTCGACGCGCGCGACCAGGTCTGCCACGACCTCGTCGCTGTTGTAGACCGGGATGACGACCGAGATGCCTTCGATCGGGCAATTCTGCACGGCTCTGTAGGATCGGCGTTCCTCTTCGCGTGGTCCCCTTCAACGTCCCGTACACGACCGGCCGGGAGGCCGGCTATATCGCCGAGGCCGTCGCCGCGGGCCATCTCTCCGGAAACGGGGCCTTCACGCGCCGCTGCGAGCGCTGGCTCGAGGACGGCATCGGCTCGGCCAGGGCGATGCTCACGCCGTCCTGCACCGCCGCGCTCGAGATGGCGGCGATCCTCCTCGATGTCGGTCCGGGCGACGAGATCGTGATGCCGTCCTTCACGTTCGTGTCGACGGCGAACGCATTCGCACTGCGGGGAGCTTCGCCGGTTTTCGTCGACGTGCGTCCGGACACGCTCACGATCGACGTCGACCTCGTGCGGAGCGCGTGCACCGACCGGACTCGAGCGATCGTTCCCGTGCACTATGCGGGCGTCGGCTGCGACATGGACGAGCTCTGCACGCTGGCCGATGTGGAGAATGTCGCGCTCGTCGAGGATGCCGCTCAAGGAATCCTCGCGACCGAGTCCGGGCGGCCCCTCGGCTCCCGCGCCGCGCTTGCGGCGCTCAGCTTCCACGAGACGAAGAACGT
Organism: Gaiellaceae bacterium; assembly: GCA_035693525.1. Lineage (GTDB taxonomy): Bacteria > Actinomycetota > Thermoleophilia > Gaiellales > Gaiellaceae > Palsa-739. The sequence continues at coordinate 2,177 of DASSGL010000132.1, forward strand.
CATGTGCGGCGAGGGCGGCGCACTGCTCGTGAACGACGAGCGCTTCGTCGAGCGGGCCGAGGTGGTGCAGGAGAAGGGAACGAACCGCCGTCGCTTCTTCCGTGGTCAGGTCGAGAGGTACACGTGGGTGGACGTCGGCTCGTCATACCTCCTCAGCGAGCTGAGCGCAGCGTTCCTCTGGGCACAGCTCGAGGACGCCGAGCGCATCACCGCGCGCAGGCTCGAGATCTGGGACAGCTACCACGCCGCGTTCGCACCGCTCGAAGCAGGGGAGCGACTGCGGCGACCGGTCGTCCCGGCGTCGCGCACCCACAACGCGCACATGTACTACGTCCTGCTTCCGAGCGAACGTGCGCGCGACCGGTTCATCGCCGACCTCGCCGAGGCGGGCGTGCATTCGGTGTTCCACTACGTGCCTCTGCACAGCTCGGCCGCGGGCTCGCATCTCGGCCGGGCGGTCGGGTCGATGCGCGTGACCGACGACGCGAGCCGACGCCTCGCGCGGCTACCGCTCTGGGCCGGCATGCGCGAGGCCGACGTCGAGCAGGTCGTGGACGCGGTGACGAACGCCGCGCAGACCGCGTGACGCCCCGTCTCCTCGTCGCCGTAGCGCTCGGAGCAATCGCGCTCGCGTACGCGCTCCCGCTCCAGTCGAGCGGCTGCGCGCAGACCGCGCACTACGCCGCGATCAAGGCGTACGCACACGGCACGCCCTACATCGACCGCTACGCAGACGAGACCTGCGACCTCGTGCATACCGACGGCCACTACTACGCGGCCAAGGCCCCGGCGATGGACTTCTGGTCCGTGCCGTGGTACCTCCTGCTCCACGCTGCCGGCGCGGTGCCGTCGAACCCGCAGGCCGGACGCGGCTTTCCTGCGGCGATGTCGGGAGTGAAGCTGCGCGCCCTGTGGCAGATCGGCCTCTGGGCGGTCGTGCTGCCCGCGGTCGGGCTCCTCGTCCTCCTTCGGCGCACGGTCGAGCGGCTGGAGCCGGGCCTCGGCCTCGCGGCGGCGGCGATCCTGGGGCTGGCGACGCTCGTTCTCCCCTTCTCCACGCTGCTCTTCCCGCAGGTGCCGGCCGCCGCCCTCACGTTCCTGTCGTTCTCGCTCCTCTTCCGCCGGGAGGCTCGCTTCGGCCGGGTCGCGGCTGCAGGCGCAGCCGCCGGGCTCGCGGTCTCGACCGACCTCCCGTTCGTGCTCCCGGCCGTCGCGCTCGGTCTCTACGCGGCGGCGGGCCCGCCGCGGCTCCGTCGGCTCGCAGCCTTCGGCGCCGGAGGGCTCGTGGGTCTCGCGCCTCTGCTCCTCTTCGACTGGTGGGCGTTCCGGAACCCGCTGCACACGCCGTATGCGGGAGTCGCGGTCAACCCGGGGGCGGGGGGTGTCCAGGTCGGCCCCGGCGAAGGCCGCGGCTTCTTCAGCCTGCACGTGCCGAGCGGCCGGGTCGCCGTCGAGCTTCTGCTCAGTCAGCGCGGGCTGCTCGTGCTCACGCCGGTACTCGCCGCGGCGGGGCTCGGCGTGGTGCTCCTCCACCGACGCGGCTTCCGGCGCGAGACGTGGCTCATCGCCGGCCTCACGGTCGCCGCGATCGTCTTCAACGCAGGCCGGGGCAGCCTCGAGCTCGCTCTCGGCGGCTGGTCTCCCGGCCCGCGCTATCTCGTCGGCCTCCTCCCCCTCCTCTGCTTCGCGCTGGCGCCGGCGCTTCGGCGCGCGCCCGCGACCGTCGGGGCGCTCGCCCTCGCGTCGGCCGGGGCCATGGTCGTCGCGACGAGCGCCGAGCCGCTGCTGCAGAACGACGACACGCGCCACTGGCTCTCGAGGATCGGGCACGGCAACTTCGTGCCGACCGTGGTCAGCTTCGGAGGCGTCGGTCACGGCTGGCTCGCGATCATCCCCTTCTACGCCCTCGTGGTGGCGGCTGCCGCCGCGGCGATCGTAGGCACGCGCCTGCCGCTCGTGCGGCGCGACCTGCTCACGGCCTCGGCGGCGATCGTGGCCTGGCTCCTCATCGAGCACGGGGCGCCCGAGCTCCTCCGGATCGACCGCTCGGTCCACCAGTGGTACGGCGTCGCGGCCGCCGTGCTCCTCGTCGTCGCCTGCGCCTGGTCGGTCGTCAGGCTGCGGCCCGTGGGCCTCGCGCTCCTCGCCTTCGCCACCGTGCGCTTCGCCGACCACACGAAATGGGCCCTGCTCCTGGTGGTCATCGTCCTCATCGGGCTGGCCGTTTCCGAGCGGCGGCGAGACCCCCCTCTAACTGCTTGAATCGACTGGTGGCCGCGCTCTACCGGAAATATCGTCCGCAGACCTTCGACGAGGTCGTGGGCCAGGAGGCGGTCGTCAGGACGCTGAAGAACGCGATCTCTTCCGGGCAGGTGCGTCAGGCGTACCTCTTCGCGGGGCCGCGCGGCACCGGCAAGACGTCGATGGCGCGGATCCTCGCCAAGGGCCTCAACTGCGTGCAGGGCCCGACGCCCCAGCCGGACGGAACGTGCCAGCCCTGTCGGACGATCGCCGCCGGCACGTCGCTCGACGTGATCGAGATGGACGCGGCGTCGCAGCGCGGCATCGACGACATCAGGGAGATCCGCGATCGCGTCGTGCTGCAGCCGGTCGAGGGCCGCTACAAGGTCTACATCCTCGACGAGGCGCATCAGCTGACCGATGCGGCGTGGAACGCGCTGCTGAAGCTGATCGAGGAGCCTCCGCCGCATCTCGTCTTCGTCTTCTGCACGACCGATCTCTCGAAGGTCCTGCCGACGGTGCGCTCCCGGTGCCAGACCTTCGTCTTCCAGCGGCCGCGGCTGCAGGATCTGGTCACGGTGCTGACGCGGGTCGCGGAAGGCGAGGGCATCGACGCGCCGCCGCAGGCGCTCTCGCTCGTCGCGCGCGCCGCGCGCGGGTCCTTCCGCGACGCGACGTCGACTCTCGACCAGCTCGCCGCCGCGACCGAGGGCTCGGTGACGGTGCAGTCGGTGCTGCAGCTTCTCGGCACGGTCGAGGAGGAGGCGCTCTTCCGTCTCTGCGACCTGATCGTCGACCGCGACACCGCGGGTGCGCTCACCTTCGTCGAGGAGTTGGCCGAGGAGGGACACGATCTGGGCCGCCTCGCCACCGAGCTGATCGAGCACCTTCGTCACGTCCTGCTCGTCCAGCACATGGGCGAGGTGCCCGAGTCGCTGCCGGTGACCGAGGAGGCGCGCGAGCGGCTGCGCGCGCAGGCGAACCAGCTCGGCGAGCCGACCGTCATCCGGCTCCTCGACCTCCTTGCGGTCGCCGTCGACGACATGCGCCAGGGCGCCGACCCGCGCTTGCCGCTCGAGCTGGCGATCGTCAAGGTCACGCGACCGGCGGCG
>DASSGL010000133.1:0-6231 GCA_035693525.1 Gaiellaceae bacterium
TCGAGGAGGCTGGGCGCCCTCGGCCGCCTTGGCCCGCCGGCGCTGGGCGCGGCGCTGTCGCCGTCGCTCATGGATCCCACGATCGCGGCTCCCGGGCCGCTGAGCATCATCCGCTCGGGATGATGCTCGCCGTCGGCGAAGCCGTGATCCTTGCCGGGAATGGCCTCCGGGATGCGGGAATTGGACGGTACGCCGACGCTTGCCGAAATCGTTCCGCGTTGGGAATGGCGGACGTTCGGCGAGCGCTTCGGCGCCGCCGACGATCGCTTTGCCGAGCTCGCACCCGACCGCATGGACGAGAGCGACGAGATCTATCTGCTGTCGCTGGACTCGGATGCGTCGGTCAAGGTGCGGGACGACCGTCTCGACGTCAAGCGGCTCGAGCATGTGAACGACGAAGGGCTCGAGCAGTGGCGGCCCGTCATGAAGGCCACGTTCCCGCTCGTCGCGCAAGACGTCGCCCTCCTGCTCGAGAGGCTCGGCGCGGACGTTCCGACACTCGCACGCGACGCGTATACGCTCCGCGAGCTCGTCGACGAGGTCGTGGGGCCGAGCGGCACCTTGCTCGCGGTCCAGGTCCACAAGCATCGCGAGCACTACACGCTGAACGGGTGCATGGCGGAGGTGACAGAGCTCCGTACGGGCTCCGGCTCGACGCGAACGATTGCGATCGAGTCCGAGGACCCGGCACGCGTCAGCGCGACGGTGCACGAGCTCGGGCTCGGGTCGCGACCGAACGTCTGCGTCGCGCGCGGTCTCAAGGGGCTCGTCCGATTCGAGGCGATCCGGTACGCGGTCATCGACGTCGGCACGAACTCGGTCAAGTTCCACGTGGGTGAGCGGAGGCCGGCGGGAGCGTGGCGCACGATCGTCGACCGGGCGGAGATCACGAGGCTCGGCGAAGGTCTCGAGGAGAGCGGGCGGCTGCAGGACGAGCCGGTGCGGCGGACGCTCGAGGCGATCGAGGGCATGATCGACCAGGCGAGAGGAGACGGTGCGGCGTCGATCGCGGCGGTCGGCACTGCCGGGCTGCGGATCGCCTCCAACCCCGAGGCTCTCGTCGACGCCGTGCGGGAGCGTTCCGGAGTCGGGATCGAGGTGATCACCGGCGAGGAGGAGGCCAGGCTCGCCTACCTCGCAGCGACGGCTGCGCTCGACCTCGGGCAAGGGACGCTCGTCGTGTTCGACTCGGGCGGCGGGAGCTCGCAATTCACGTTCGGTCACGGGCGCCGGGTCGACGAGCAGTTCAGCGTCGATGTGGGCGCAGTGCGATTCACCAACCTGTACGGCCTCGGCGACGCCGTCTCCGAGGACGTGTTGCGGGCGGCGCTCGATGCCATCGCCGCCGACCTCGGGCGGCTGGACGGACGGCCCGTGCCAGATGCGCTCGTGGGGCTCGGCGGCGCGGTCACCAACCTCGCCGCCGTCAAGCACGGGCTCGATTCATACGACCCCGACGTCGTGCAGGGCACCGTGCTCGACCGCGTCGAGCTCGACTGGCAGATCGAGCTCTACCGCAGCCTCGGTGCATCGGACCGGCGTCGGATCGTCGGTCTGCAGCCGAAGCGCGCCGACGTCATCCTCGCCGGCGCATGCATCGTGCGAACGGTGCTCGAGAAGCTCCGGTGCGAGTCGCTCACGGTCAGCGACCGCGGCCTCCGGCACGGACTCCTCGTGGAGCGGTTCGGCTAGATCCGTGCGCGCCTCCAATCTTCGCAGCCTGCTTGCCGCGATCTGGGCCGATCCCCGCGGTCGGCGCTGGCTCCTGCTGTCGCAGGGCGCGCTCCTCGTCATGGTCGTCTTCGACCTCCTGATCCCCCAGGCGATCCGGTCGCTCGTCAACGACGGCATCCTCGCCAACAACATCAACGCGGTCGTGCGGGGCGCCTTCTACATGGCGGTCTTTGCAGTCGGCAGCATGTTGTTCGCCACCGGCAACGCCTGGTTCGCAGCTCGGCTGGGAGAGGAAGTCGGCCATCGCCTGCGCATGCGGATGTACGGCCGCATCACCGAGCTCTCGTGGGGGAACATCGACCGGTTGGAGACGAGCGACCTGCTCGTCCGGCTCACGACCGACGTGAACCAGGTGCGCGTCATGACGACGAGCAGCGTGACGACGCTGCTGCGCGCCCCTCTCATGATCATCGGCGCAATCCTGATCCTGCTCGCTCTCGACGTGCGCCTCGCGCTCGTCATGCTGGTGTTCCTTCCGCTCGTGATCGCCGTGCTCGGCTTCTACCAGCGCAAGGGGGCGCCGCTCTATCGGGCCGTCCTGGCTCGCTTCGACGGACTGAATCAGGTGTTGCAGGAGAACATGGCGGGCGTTCGGGTCGTGCAGGCGTTCGTGCGACGCGACTACGAGAACGCACGCTTCGACCGGCAGAACCGCGACCTGCAGCAGGCGGCGACGGCGGCCCAACGCTCGGCCGCATTGCTCAACCCGGCGCTCCTCCTCGTGGTGAACCTCGGGCTCGCGGGGGCGTTGTGGGTGGGCGGCGACCTCGTGATCGACCAGAAGATCGAGCTGGGCTCGGTCTTCGTGCTTCTCAACTACCTCGTCGCCGTGATGATCCCGCTCGTCCTGCTCTCCGTGCTGCTGCCGCAGATCGCCTCGGCCGACTCCTCGGTGGGACGAATCCTCGACGTCCTGAACGCGGTTCCGGACGTGGAGGCGAGGCCCGGCGCGCCGACGCTGACCGAGGCGGTGGGCGGCCCGGTCCAGGGTCGCGTCGCATTCGAGAACGTCAGCTTCTCGTACCTCGGTCCCGACGGCCGACCAAATCCGACCCCGGTCCTGAGCGATATCGACCTGGTCGCCGAGCCGGGCCAGGTAGTGGCCTTTCTCGGTGCGACGGGCTCGGGGAAGTCGACGCTCGTCAATCTGCTCGGCCGCTTCTACGACGTCACCGAGGGCCGCGTGACGATCGACGGCGTCGACATCCGCGACGTCACGCGCACGTCGCTGCTCGAGACGGTGACGCCTGCGTTGCAACAGCCGAGCCTCTTCAGCGGCACGATCGAGGAGAACCTGCAGTTCGGAGCGCCCACGGACGACGGCGCGCTCGACGTGGTCACAGCCGCGCGTGCGGCCGAGGCCGCGAGCTTCGTCGAGGATCGGCCTGACGGCTACCGAGGTGAGGTCAAGCGGCGCGGCGCGAACTTCTCCGGCGGACAGCGTCAGCGCCTGTCGATCGCCCGGGCGCTCGTGCGAGTGCCGAAGATCCTGATCCTGGACGACACGACGAGCGCGCTCGACGTCGCCACCGAGGCTCGCGTTCAGGACGCGATCCAGGAGCTCATGGGCGGCAGCACCGTCTTTCTCGTGGCGCAGCGGATCAGCGCCGTGCTCACCGCAGACGTGATCGTCGTGTTGGAGGAGGGCAGGATCGTGGCGCACGGCAGCCATTCCGACCTGATCTCCTCGAGCCCCGAGTATCGGTCGATCTACGAGTCGCAACTGGGTCCGGTGCCGGTCGGTGTCTGACGCGACGCTCAGCCCGCCCGAGACCCCGACGGCCGCCGCAAAGCCTCTGCGCCGGCTCCTCGGCTACCTGTGGCACGACCCGCGCCGGCTCGTCGCCGTCATCACGCTCAGCTTCGTGGGCACGCTCCTCGCGTTGATCCCCGCCGTGCTCGTCGGCTCCATCATCAACGGCCCGATCCAGGACGGGGACAAGAGCGCCCTCGCGACGCAGCTCGCCATCCTGCTCGCCCTGGCTGCAGGCGGCTTCGTCGCCATGTGGTTCGGCGGGCGTCTCCTCGCGGTGGCGGCTCAGGATGCCATGTACCGCTTGCGCCGGGAGGTCTTCGAGCACACGCAGACGCTCTCGCTGCGCTTCTTCGACCGCCAGCCGATCGGCGACCTGATGAGCCGGATCACGAACGATCTGGATTCGGTCGGGCAGCTGTTCGACAAGGGGCTCTACCCGGCGATCAACGCCGTGTTCACGCTCGTCATCACGACGGTGCTGATGTTGATCGTCAGCTGGCAGCTGTCGATTGCTGTGATCCTGATCGCCCCGGTGGTCATCCTGCTGATGCGCCTGACCTCTCAGCAGTCCGGACCGGCGTTCGCCGTGCTGCAAGAGCGCACCGGAGCTCTCAACGGCACGGCCGAGGAGCTGATCACCGGCGATCGCACCGTCAAGGCATACCTTGTCGAGCCGAACGCCGTCCGCAAGCTCGAGGAGCTGAGCGAGGAAGCGCGCGAGGCCGGCACCCGCGCCAACTTCGTCGCCCTCACGGCGATGCCGCTCTCGGCGCTGCTGTCGAATCTCGACGTCGCTCTCGTCGGGCTCGCCGGCGGATGGCTGGCCTTGAAGGGCACCGTCGACGTCGGCACGGTCGCGTCGTTCTTCATCTTCGCCCGCATGTTCGCGCGGCCGCTCAATCAGTTCGCCCAGATCCTGAACATGGCTCTCCAGGCGAGCGCAGGCGCGACGCGCGTGTTCGAGATCCTGGACGAGAAGCCCGAGATCGTCGACAGCCCCGATGCGCACGACATCACGAGCGTCGAGGGGCACGTCGAGATGGATCACGTCGACTTCAGCTACGTGCCGGGCGTCCCCATCCTGCACGACGTCTCGTTGTCGGCGCAGCCGGGACAGAAGATCGGGCTCGTGGGGCCGACCGGCGCCGGCAAGAGCACGATCATCAACGTCATCACGCGCTACTACGACGTGCAGGCGGGCGACATCCGGCTGGACGACTCGAGCATCTACAGCGTCACGCAGCGCACCCTGCGCGAACGGGTCGGCATGGTCCTGCAAGAGCCGTACCTCTTCTCGGACACGGTGATGGCGAACATCCGGTACGCGCGGCTGGAGGCGACCGACGACGAGTGCATCGCAGCGGCCAAGGCCGCGAGCGCCCACGGCTTCATCACCCGTCTGCCCGACGGGTACGAGACGGTCCTCTCCGGCGGCGGGTCGAACCTCAGTCAGGGACAGCGACAGCTCATCACGATCGCCCGCATCGTTCTCGCCGACCGGCCCGTGCTGATCCTCGACGAAGCGACCTCGAGCGTGGACACGCGCACCGAGAAGAAGCTGCAGGAAGCCCTCACCACGATGATGCGCGGCCGAACGAGCTTCGTCATCGCGCACCGGCTCTCGACCATCCGCGACGCGGACGTCATCGTCGCGATCAACGACGGTCGTGTCGTCGACGTCGGCAGTCACGACGAGCTCATGAGCGAGGGCGGCTTCTATCACGACCTGTACATGAGCCAGTTCCGCGGCGATGCCACCCCCGTCGCGTTGTGAGAGGACGAAGGCAAACGCAAACCCAGAGAGGAGAGGAACATGACGACGATGGCAACCGCTAGGCGGTCCGAGGCCTGGGCCGGCTGGATCGGCTTCGCCGGCTGGCTCATGGTGATCATGGGCGGCCTCGACTTCTTCGAGGGCCTGATCGCGGTCATCAGAAACAAGTACTACGTGCTGACTCCGAATCAGATCATCGTCTTCGACCTGACGACCTGGGGCTGGATCACGCTGATCTGGGGCGTGGTGCTCGTCTTCGCGGGCATTGCGCTCCTCTCGGGCGCAGGGTGGGCGCGCTGGTTCACGATCGTGGCCGGCAGCCTCAACTTCTTCGTGCAGCTGGGCTTCGTCGGCAGCTCGCAGTTCCCGCTCTGGGCGCTGACCGTGCTCGCGCTGAACGTGGTCGTGCTGTACGGGCTGATCGTGCACTGGGACGACGCGCGCGCGATGTAGCGCGCGCGCCCGCTCCGGCGGCACGAGCTGCCGTAGGCAAGTACGGAAAACATGCTTGGCTTCCGGGAGCCGTGGAGCCCGTAGCCGAAATCGAGAGTCAGTGGCTCGCCGAGCTCGCGAGCTGGCTCGAGATCCCGAGCGTGAGCGCCGACGCGGCGTATCGCGACGACGTTCTGAAGGCGGGGAACTGGGTGCGGGACTTCGTCACCTCGGCGGGCGGCCGCGCCGAGGTAGTCGACTGGCACGGTCAGCCGCTCGTGGTCGGCGAGGTCAGGGCATCAGGTGGAGCTGAGGCAGCTCCGACGGTGCTCTGTTACGGCCATTTCGACGTCCAGCCCGCCGAGCCGCTCGAGCTCTGGGAGAGCCCACCCTTCGAGCCGGCGGTGAGGGACGGCTGGCTCTACGCGCGTGGCGCGGCAGACGACAAGGGGCAGTTCTTCATGCTCCTGAAGGCAGCGGAGCAGCTCGCGGAGGTGGAGGAGCTGCCCGTGAACGTGCGCTTTCTCTGCGACGG
>DASSGL010000134.1:0-8244 GCA_035693525.1 Gaiellaceae bacterium
ACGCCTTGGGCCGAGCGCGGGCGGTCCTCCTTCTTCGGAGCGATCCGGTGCCAGACGCCGCTCTCGTCGAGCTCCCACGACGAGGCGGTGTCCGAGAAGAGAGCGTCCATCGTCGAGGCGATCTCGCTCTGGGCGCCGATGTCCTCGATCGGGACGAGAACCTCGACACGGTGGTCGAGGTTGCGCGGCATGAGATCGGCGCTGCCCAGGTAGTAGCGCGACGTGTCGCCCGCCTCGAAGTTGAAGAGCCGGCTGTGCTCGAGGAAGCGGCCGAGCACGCTGCGTACGCGGATGCCGTCGCTCATCCCCGGGACACCCGGCCGTAGCGAGCAGACGCCGCGAATGAGGAGCTCGATGCGGGCGCCGGCCTCGGATGCGCGATAGAGCTCGTCGATGATCTCGACGTGCGTGAGGCCGTTGACCTTGATCCGGATCCGAGCCTTGTGTCCGCCCCGGGCGGCCTCGCCGACCGCCCGGATCTCCTCGATGAGCCGCTGCTTGAGCGTGAAGGGCGCCACGAGCAGCTTGCGGAATCGAGCCGGCCGGCCGAACCCGGTCAGATAGTTGAAAAGATCGGCGACGTCGGCACCGACGTCCTCGTCCGCGGTGAAGAGGCCGAAGTCTTCGTAGATCTTGGCGGTGGCGTTGTTGTAGTTGCCCGTGCCGAGGTGGACGTACCGACGAAGCACGCCGCCCTCGCGTCGCACGACGAGCGTCGCCTTCGCGTGGATCTTCATCGTCGGGAACCCGTACACGACGTGCACCCCCGCCTGCTCCAGTGCGCGTGACCAGGCGATGTTGCGGCGCTCGTCGCCACGTGCCTTGATCTCGACGAGGCACACGCTCTGCTTGCCGTTCTCGGCGGCCTCGATCAGCGCTGGGACGAGCGGGGTGTCGTCACTCGTCCGGTACACGGTCGACTTCAGCGCGATCACGTTCGGGTCGGAGGCGGCGGAGTTGACGAATGCCTCGAAGCTCGCGGCGAACGAGTCGTACGGGTGGTGGACGAGCAGCGGGCCGGATCGAATCGCGGCGAATCGGTCCGTGCCGTCGAGGCCTCCGAGCGGAGGCCGTGCCAGAGGCCTCCACGGGTCCAGCTTCAGATCCGGGCGATCGAGGCTCGACAGCTCTTCGACGTCCCCGAGGTCGAGCGGCCCCTCGACGGGGTAGAGCAGATCGTCGGCAGCGCGCAGCCCGTGCTGGAGCCGCTCGCGCATCGCCTCCGACATGTTGGCCGAGATCTCGACCCGGGTGATCTCGCCGAACCGGCGGCGCTGCAGCTCGAACTCCACCGCCTCGAGGAGGTCGTCGGCTTCGTCCGAGACCTCGAAGTCGGCATCGCGGGTGACGCGGAAGACGGATCGCTCGAGGACGTCCATCCCGGGGAAGAGGCTCGGCAAGAAGTGCGACAGCACCTGCTCGAGCAGCACGAACCTGCTCTCGCTGACGGCGTAGAAGCGCGGCAGGCCCTCCGGCACCTTCACGCGCGCGAAGCGCTCCTCCCCGTCCTCGGGATCGCGGACGAAGACGGCGAGGCTGACGGAGAGGCCCGAGATGTAGGGGAACGGCTGACCGGGGCCGACGGCGAGGGGCGTCAGCACGGGATAGATGTCCCGGTCGTACCGTTGCTGGAGCTCCGCCAGCTGCGTCCCGTTGAGGTCGTCGACCCCGGAGATGAAGATCCCCTCCTCGGCGAGGGCGGGACAGAGCTCCCCGAGCCAGAGCTCCGACTGCTGCGCCTGCAGCTCGAGCACGCGCTCACGTGCCTCTCGGAGCGTCTGCAGCGGCGTCCGCCCGTCCGGCGAGCGCACCGCGATGCCCGCGGCCGCCTGCCCCGAGAGGCCGGCGATGCGCACCATGAAGAACTCGTCCAGCATCTGCGAGACGATCGAGCAGAAGTGGACGCGCTCGAGGAGCGGGAGCGACGGATCGCGAGCATACTCGAGCACGCGAGCGTCGTAATCGAGGAACGACAGCTCGCGGTTGATCAGTCGGTCAGCCGCGGCTGTGGCACGCTTCTTGGCGCGAACAGCGGCCATCGGATCCCTCCATCCTCCCCTGCGCGACGCCCATCAGGGGTGACGATCTGGTATCGAACCGGTTGAGTTTTTGTCACTGAAGCGCGAAGTAAATCGCGCACGCGGCCCCGGCGGCAAGGCAGTACAGGGCGAACGGCACGAGCGTCTGCGTCTCGAAGAAGCGCATCAGGAAGCGTACCGAGAGGTAGGCGGTGACGGACGCGCAGAGCGCGCCGACGAGCGCCGGGCCGCGAACGCCGCGCCCGTCGGGCCCCGCAAGCTCGGGGAGCTTCAGGACGGCGGCCGCCCCGATGATCGGCGTCGCGAGCAGAAACGCGAACCGGGCCGCATCCTTGTGCGAGAGCCCGACGAGGAGCCCGCCGCCCATGGTCACTCCGGATCGAGAGATCCCGGGGACGAGCGCGAGCGCCTGAGCGGTGCCGACGAGCGTGGCGTCCCGCCAGCCGACGGTCTTCGCAATGCGGGCGTCGTCGTCCTCCGACGCCTGCGGCGCCCGGCGCCGCAGGAGCTCGGCTCCGAACAGGAGCAGGCCGTTGACGAAGAGGAAGATCGAAGCCGACTGCGCCGACGCGAACACCGAGCGCAGCTTGTGCTCGAGCAGCAGGCCGAGGAGGCCGGCGGGGATCGTCCCGACCACGAGGAGCCAGCCGAGCTTCGCGTCGGTGTCGTCGAGCCCGATGCCGCGGTCGCGGAGGGAGCGGCCGAGCCCCTTCACGATCCGCACCCAGTCACGCCAGAAAAAGAAGAGCAGCACGATCGCCGTGGCGAGATGCGTCGCAACGAGGAACGTGATGAAGAACTTGTCGTTCTGGTGAATGTCCCAGCCGACGAGCTGCGGAAGGATGACGCTGTGCCCGAGGCTCGAGACCGGGAAGAGCTCCGAGACGCCCTGGAGCAGCCCGAGCATCGCGGCCTGGAAGTAGCTGATCGGCACTAGGAAGACGTCGTCGTGCCGGTGCGCGTGCGCTCCGGCCCGGAGTTGAACCACGCGAAGACGAGGCAGGCGAGGCCGACGAGGAACGCCGCGATCCCGTGCTTCACATGGTGGTGGTTCGACCCGGCCTCGTGGCCGGGGATGAAGGACGGCAACGACTTGGCCGGTTCGACCCAGTACACGATCGCGAGGACGATCAGGAGGACCCCGACGACGATCGCGGCGGCCGACAGTAGCCGCTTACGGTCGAGGCTCATCGCGCCAGTCTAGGGAGCGGTCGGATGCGAAGCGTCGGTGAACTCGCGGAACTCGGCCGTCAGCAGGTACGCCGTCTGCTCGCCGATGTCGACCGCGCGGTCCCCGATGCGCTCGATCGTGCGGGCCACCACGACCATCCGGAGACCCCACTCCCGGAGCTCGGGCTCCGCCATCACGTCGACGAGCCGCTCGACGAACCGGCGGTTCGCACGGTCGATCAGCTCGTCGAGGTCGACGAGGCTCTCTGCGCCGGCGAGATCCCGCTTGGCGAACGAGTCGAGAGCGACGCCGATCATCTCCTCGGCGCGCTCGCCCATATCCGTCAGGACGTCGACGAGCGCGGGATCCGGCTCGGCGTCGGCAACGAGCCTGGAGAGCTTCGCAATCGTCACGCACCCGTCGGCGCTCCGCTCGAGGAGCAGGTTGATGTGGATCATCGCGAGCAGCAGGCGCAGGTCGCGCGCGACCGGAGTCTGGAGGGCGAGGAGCGCCTGGATCGAGCCCTCGATGCCGAGGAAGAGGCGGTCGATCTCGTCGTCGAACGCGATGACCTCCTCGGCGAGCTCGACGTCGCGGCTCTGCAGGGCGCGGATCGCCCCGCGCACGGCTGAGACGACTCGCTGGCCCTCTTCCTGGAGCTGAGCCTCTACCCGATCGAGGGCCTCGTCGATCGCCACGGCCCACACGGTACACCCGATTTCCGGAGGCGTTGGGGGGACTGTCACAACTTCGTCACCACCCCGATACGGGCCCGTAGCCCACCCTCGGAGGGAGCGGTCGTAGCGTGGCGGCGAACCCTGAAGGAGGAGAAAAGCCCATGCCGAAGTCCGGCAACTTCACCCGCAGAATCGTTCTCGCCTCGCTCGCCGCGACCCTCGCGGTCGTCGCGGCCGGCACCGCCGGCGCCGCGTCGTCCAAGCGCTCGGCGACGACCTTGAGCGGCGCGGGCAGCACGTTCGTGCAGCCTCTCGTCTCCCAATGGATCAGCCCGCTCGCGTCCGCCTACGGCTACGAGCTCCAGTACAGCGGCATCGGCTCGGGCGGCGGCATCGCCGCGGTCACCGCGCGCACCGTCGATTTCGGCGCGAGCGACGCGCCGCTGACGCCTGACCAGTTCACCGCCTGCAAGGGCTGCGTGCAGATCCCGTGGGCGCTCTCGGCAACGTCCGTGATCTACAACCTCGACGGCGCCAAGAACCTGCTCCACATGAACGGCCCCACGCTGTCGAAGATCTTCGCGGGCCAGATCACGCAGTGGGACGATCCCGCGATCAAGGCCCTGAACAAGGGCGTCAACCTGCCGAGCACGAAGATCGCGACCGTGCACCGGTCGGACAACTCGGGCACGACGTACAACTTCACGGAGTACCTCTCGAGCGTGAGCGGGTCGTGGAAGTCGCAGTACGGCAAGGGCGTCGCAGTCAACTGGCCGAACGGAACCGGCTCTCGCGGGAGCGCAGGCGTCGCGGCGACCGTGTCGCAGACGCCCGGCGGGATCGGCTACGTCGACGTCGCGTATGCGCTGAAGAACCACCTGAAGTTCTTCTCGATGCAGAACAGCTCGGGCAAGTTCGCGACGCCGGGGCTGAAGGGCATCCTCGCCGCCGCATCGAGCGACCAGAAGCCGGAGGCGACGACGAACGAGCTCTCGATCGTCAACCCGCCCAAGAAGTTCCCGCTCGCGTACCCGATCGCGACGTACACGTACGTCATCGTCCCGACCTCGTCGCCGAAGGCCGCAGAGCTGCGGAAGTTCCTGTTCTGGGCGCTGACGAAGGGCCAGAGCTACGGTCCGAAGCTGCTCTTCCAGCCGATCCCGAAGTCGGTGCTCGTCGTCGCGGAGAAGACGATCGCAAAGGTCAAGCCGGCGGGCTGATCGAGGCATTTGTCCTCCGCAGAGCTCACCCCTGACGCGCCGCGCCGCCCCTTCACGGGGCGGCGCGTCCGCCCGGGCGACCTCATCCTGCAGCTCGTCGCCGGCCTCGCCGCAGTGGCGGCGACCGTCCTCGTCGGCCTGATCACGTGGAAGGTGGTCGAGGGAGCGCGACCGTCGATCTCGGAGTACGGGCTCGGCTTCGTCACCGACGTGGTGTGGAGCCCGGCTGCGGGCCACGAGCTCTACGGCGCCGGCAGCTTCCTGTTCGGTACCGCAATTACGTCGCTGATCGCCCTGGCGATCGCTGCGCCGCTCGCAATCGGGATCGCGCTCTACCTCACCGAGCTCGCACCGCGCTTCCTGCGCGGCCCGATCACCGCGCTCGTCGAGACGCTCGCCGCCGTTCCGAGCGTCGTGATCGGGCTCTGGGGCATCCTCGTGCTCGGTCCGATCCTGCGCGACCACGTCGAGCCGGCGCTGCACAGCGGACTCGGATTCATCCCGCTCTTCGGCACGCCGTCGGATAGCGGCTCGAGCATCTTCACCGCGATCATCGTGCTCGCGATCATGATCCTGCCGATCGTCTCGAGCATCAGCCGCGAGCTCTTCCTCGGCGTGCCCGGAGAGTTGAAGGAGGGCGCCTTCGCACTCGGGACGACGAGGTGGGAGATGGTGCGCGGCGTCGTCTTCCCGTATGCACGAGGCGGGATCGCCGCGGCGATGATCCTCGGCCTCGGGCGAGCGATCGGCGAGGCGATCGCGGTGACGCAGGTGATCGGCGGCGGCGTCTTCATCCACTGGAACCTCTTCAGCAACGGCGACACGCTCGCGAGCAAGATCGCCGCGTCGTACCAGGGAGCGACCTCGAAGCTGCAGGTTGCATCGCTCGTCTACCTCGCGCTGATCCTGCTCGTCTTCTCCCTGATCATGAACCTCGCCGCTCAGTGGATCGTGCGGCGCGCCGCCCGCAAGCAGGGCATCACCCCACAGGGAATCGTCTGATGAGCTCGCACGGGATCTCTCCAACGGATCTGAGCACGAGCAACCTGCCGCGCCGCCGCAAGGTGAACCTCGCGATGGAGGTGCTCGCGACGCTCGCCGCGTTGATCGCGGTCGCGATCCTCGGCATCGTCGTGTGGTCGGTCGCCAAGAGAGCGGCGGGTGCGCTCGACCTCGACCTCTTGACGAAGGATCCCGTGCCGTTCGCGTTCGGTCCGGTGAAGCAAGGGCTCGCCAACGCGTTCGCCGGCTCGTTCGTGCTCGTCGGCCTCGCGACGCTCATGGCGCTCCCGGTCGGGATCCTCGTCGCCGTCTACCTCACCGAGTTCGCTCCGCCCTCGGTGCGTACGACGGTGAGCCTCGCACTCGACATCCTGAACGGCGTGCCCGCGATCGTGATCGGCATCTTCGTCTTCGGGCTCTTCGTCGTGGGACGCGGGCAGAGCGGGTGGGCGGGGGCGTTCGCGCTTTCCTGCCTGATGCTTCCGCTCGTCGCGCGCGCGACGATGGAGGTACTGATACTCGTGCCCAACTCCCTGCGCGAGGCGAGCCTCGGGCTCGGCGTCCCGCGCTGGCGCACGACGCTGAGCATCGTGCTGCCGCAGACGATCGGCGGAATCCTCACCGGCGCCGTCCTCGCTGTGGCGCGCGTCGCCGGCGAGACCGCCCCTCTCCTCTTCACCTCGTCGATCGTCGGCACCCAGACGTCGTGGAACCCCTTCCATGCGCTGCAGTCGATCCCGGTCGCGATCTTCGAGCTCTCGGAGTCGCCCGACCCCCAGGATCACGCGCGCGCATGGGCCGCCGCGTTCGTGCTCTTGCTCTTCATTTTGTTCACGAGCCTCGGCGCTCGCTGGCTCGCCACGCGCAGCCGCCGGCGACTCAGCGCCTCGAGATGACGAGGGAGGACGAGAACATGTCTATTACGATCGAGCCCAACGTGCGGGTCGAGACAAGACGGCAGCCGATCCCACCCCGCGAGCGGCTCGAGCGGATCTTCAACATCGAGGGCCTCGATGCGATCTATGGCACGAAGCCGGCGCTCAAGGGCGTGACGATGGAGATCTACAAGAACCTCGTCACCGCGATCATCGGCCCGTCGGGGTGCGGCAAGAGCACGTACATCCGCTGCCTCAACCGGATGAACGATCTCATCCCCGGCTTCACACAGACGGGGAGGATCAGCTATCACGGCCAGGACATCTGCGGCAAGGACGTCGACCCGGTCGCGGTGCGACGGCACATCGGCATGGTCTTCCAGCGCCCGAACCCGTTCCCGAAGTCGATCTTCGACAACGTCGCCTGGGGGATGAAGGTGCTGGGGATGAAGGACGACGTCTCCGGACGCGTGGAGCGGGCGCTGACCCAGGCCGCGCTCTGGGACGAGGTCAAGGACCGCCTGAAGGCGAGCGCGCTCTCGCTCTCGGGCGGACAGCAGCAGCGCCTCTGCATCGCGCGCGCGATCGCAGTCGAGCCGGACGTCGTGTTGATGGACGAGCCCGCATCGTCGCTCGACCCGATCGCGACGCAGGCGATCGAGCAGTTGATGCACGACCTCAAGTCCGAGTACACGTTCGTGATCGTCACCCACAACATGCAGCAGGCCGCCCGGGTCGCCGACATGACCGCGTTCTTCTCGATCTCACGCGGCGGTGAGGGCCAACGCTTCGGCCAGCTCGTCGAGTACGACGCGACCGAGAAGATCTTCACCGCCCCGACCGACCGGCGCACCGAGGACTACGTCACCGGGCGGTTCGGGTAAGCAAGGCCTGCGGACGCGCGTTCATTCGGGGAAGCGGCAGACGATCTCGAGCCCGCGGCCCGGCGCGCCGCGCGCTTCGACCGTCCCGCCTGCGGCGGTGACGACGTGCTTGACGATCGCAAGGCCGAGCCCGGTCCCTCGCGACGAGCGTGCGGTGTCGCCGCGGTAGAAACGCTCGAACAGGCGTCCGAGGTCGTCCTCCAGGACGCCGACGCCGTCATCGGCGACACTCAACACCGCCGCGTCGGCGAACTGCGAGACGGTCACGCGGCAGGTGCTGCCGGCGCCCGCATACCGGATCGCGTTCGAGACGAGGTTCTCGACGACGACGCGCAGCATCCGGGGGCGGACGGGTAGCTCGACCTCCTCGCCTCCG
>DASSGL010000135.1:0-14088 GCA_035693525.1 Gaiellaceae bacterium
CTTCGTCATGGGGCTCCTGCGCGCGCTCGCCGACGTCGTCCTCATCGGCACCGGCACGTTGCTTTCCTCGCCGAAGGGCCGCTGGCGGCCCGAGGGCGTCTTCCCGGCCGGAAAGGAAGCGTTCGCCGAGCTGCGAGCACGGCTCGGGAAGGAGGCGCAGCCCGCCGTCGCGATCGTCACGTCGGGAGCGTCGCTCGACCTCTCGCATCCTGTCGTCGCGGACGGCGCACTCGTCGTGACGACCGAGCGGGGCGCGGTGGCGCTCGCGGCCGACGTCCCGAACCTGGCAGCCGTCGGCGACGGTGAACGGGTTCCGTTGCCCGCCGCGGTCGCGCTCCTGGAGGCTCGCGGGTACGAGCACGTGCTCTCGGAGGCAGGCCCGACGACGTTCACCGAGCTTCTCGCAGCCGGGCTCGTGGACGAGCTCTTCCTCACCGTGTCGCCCGTGCTCGCCGGCCGCCTCGACGCGCAGCGCAGGCTGAGCCTCGTCGAGGGCGTCGAGCTCCTCCCCGGCGTCCGCGTCGCGCCGTCGCTCCGCTCGGTCCGGCGAGGCGGCGATCATCTGTTCCTGCGCTACAAGCTGTCCGGCTCCCGCAAAGCGGGTGCCTGACACCGCTTTTTCCCTGCAACCAGGTTGCAGTGCAACCTGGTTGCATCAAGCCTGACGCAACCAGGCTCGAGGCGGGTTGCGGTCGTCGACGTCGTTGAAGGGGTGCTACGACCGCAACCTGCCTGAAGGCAGGTTGCGGGTGCCCGGCCCGACCAGGCTTATCGGAAGCAGGCGCGCGAAGCGCGCATCCCCGAGCCGGAAAGCGCAGCGCAGCGGAGCGGGGCGAGGGACAGCGGAGCGGGGCGAGGGACAGCGGAGCGGGGCGAGGGACAAACTCACGCGAACGTGTTGCAGCGATTCGGGTCGCCGGTCGAGTACCCCGTCGTGAACCACTGTTCTCGCTGGGCCGAGGAGCCGTGCGTCCACGTCTCCGGGTTCACCTGGCCCTGCGTCGCGCGCTGAATCCGGTCGTCGCCGACGGCGGCCGCCGCGCTCAACGCGTCCTTGACGTCCGCCGGCGTCACCTTCGTGAGGTAGCCGGTCTCGCCGGCATGGCTCGCCCACACGCCCGCGAAGCAGTCCGCCTGGAGCTCCGACTTCACCGAGGCGCTCCCTGCCCCTTGGCGGTCGTTGCCGATCCGGTCCAGGATCCCGAGCTGGTCCTGGACGTGATGCCCGTACTCGTGCGCCAGGACGTACGCCTGTGCGAGCGGTCCCGTGCTCGCGCCGAAACGATCGCGCAGCTCGTCGAAGAAGCCGAGATCGATGTACACCTTCTTGTCGACCGGGCAGTAGAACGGCCCGACCTCGGTCGACGCGGTGCCGCACCCGCTCGGCCAGGACCCCGTGTAGAAGACCGTCTTCGCGACCGTGTAGCCGGGGAGCGCCTTGCCCCAATACGCCTGGATGCTGTTGATGTCGCCGACGATCCGGCAGTCCTCGCGGGCGTTCGCGTCGGCGCCGGTCTGGCAGCTCGAGTCGACCTGGCCGGGCGACTGCGTTGCGACCGTCGAGCCGTCGAGCGGCCCGAGGACGCTTCCGGTCCCGCCGTTCGAGAGCAGCTGCACAGCGAGGTAGATGAGGAGGCCGACCAGCCCGAGGCCGCCGCCGCCGACGGCGAGCCCGCCGCCGGGCAAGCCCGAGCGGCCGCGTACGTCCTCGACCTGCGACGGGTCGAGCCTGGTGTTGTTACGGAACCTCATCGGATCCTCCGGCCAACAATGCCCGCCGCTCGTCGTCGCCAATCGTCCGCGAGCTACGCGCGGCCGGATCCCATGCGACGAGCACCGACTCGGACTCGGCTGCGACCTCGCCGTCAGGCGTGAGGACGACCTGACGGAACCGGACGCTCGAGCGGCCGACCCTCGCGATCGTGCTCTGCACGACGACCTCGCGGGCTCCGTACGCGATCTCCTTCTTGTAGTCGATGGACGCGTGGACCACGACGTTCGGGAAGCTCGCGAAGTCGCCGACGGTACGCCGAAGCGCGTCGTCGCGTGCCTCGTCGAGATACACGTGATAGACGGCGTGGTTCAGATGACCGAGACCGTCGAAGTCGGGCCAGCGCGTCTGGAGACGAACCTCGAAGGTCATGCACCCCACCAGAAGCTCGCGGCGATGACGACGTAGAGTCCGACGAGCATCAGGCCTTCCTCCCACGTGCTCTCGCCGTCGTAGACGACGAGTGCGCCGATGCCTGCGGCGAGCAGCAGCGAGATGGCGAGGAGCGTGGGGAAGACGAGCGTCAACGTCGTGGCGAAGGCGAGGCTCGCAAGAACGAGCACCGGTGTCAGCAGCAGGCCGACCTGAAGCGCCGAGTTCACGATCACCGAGATCGCGAAGTCGGTCCGGTTGCGTGCGGCGAGCTGCACACCTACGACGTTCTCGACCGCGTTCCCCGCTATCGCGACCACGACGAGGCCGGCGAAGTCCTGGCTCATGTGCAGTGCCTCCGTCGCGGGCTCGAGCGCCGACACGAACCAGTCGCTCGTGAACGCGGCCGCCACGGCCGCACCGCCGAGCACGGCGACCGTGAGGGCGATCGACCAGCGAGGCGGCTCGGCCTCGGCGCCGGTGCCCCCGCGCAGGAACGTCGGCAGCGTGCCGAAGAAGAGGACGATCAGCACGCCGGCGCAGATCAGGCTCAGGGTCTTGCCGTGCGGCGCCGCGGGCGTGTGGAACGTGTGGGCGAGCGTCGGCACCGAGAGGATGACCGACGCGAGCATCGCGAGCGTCGCGATCAGCCGCGCGCGGGACGAGTCGAACCTCTGGCGCCCGTTGCGGATGCCGCCGACGAAGAAGGCGAGCCCGAGGACGAGCACGCTGTTCGCGATCACCGAGCCGACGAGAGCCGACTGCACGACGCGCACGAGGCCGCGGTGGAGCGCGAAGAGCGCGATGAAGAGCTCGGGCAGATTGCCGAGGGCGGACTGGACGACACCCGCTGCGGAGGAGCCGACACGCGCGCCGAGCTGCTCGGTCGCGCTGCCGACGAGCCGGGCGAGAAGCGCGATCGCCACGGCGGCGACGAGGAATGCGAGTACCGGCGTCGCGCCCGCGTAGTGCGCGATCGCTGCAGCCGCGACGAGAACGGCTGCGACCGCGATCTCCCAGATGTCGCGCCGCTCCACCCGCGCATGATCGTCGCTCGGAGCCTTCTCGGCTCGCCTCCAGCTCTACGGCGAAGTGCCCGGCACCGCTTTCGATCCGCAGGCTGCGGGCATGATGCTCCCATGCCGCCGCTCGACGACATCGGCCGGACGCTCCGTGGGATCCGCGATCGCATCGCCGTGGCCGCCGGCGCGTCGGATGCCTTCGAGATCGTCCGCGAGCAGCTCACACAGCCGCCGCCGCCGCGTCCCCTCGAGGAGCTGCAGGCGGAGCTCGACGGGCTCGTCGGCCTGGACACCGTCAAGGACCAGGTGCGCGGCCTCGTCGCGTTCCTCCAGGTGCAGGGACGTCGCCTCGAGCACGGCCTGCCCGAGGTGGCGACGTCGCAGCATCTCGCCTTCCTCGGCAATCCCGGGACGGGCAAGACGACGATCGCGCGGCTGCTCGCGCAGATGTACCGCTCGATGGGACTGCTGGAGCGAGGGCACCTCGTCGAGGTGGACCGCGCCGACCTCGTCGGCGAGTACGTCGGCTCGACCGCGCTCAAGACGGATCGGGCGATCCGTCGCGCGCTCGACGGCGTGCTCTTCATCGACGAGGCGTACTCGCTTGCTCCCCGCGGGGCGCAACTCGACTTCGGGCCCGAGGCGATCGAGACGATCCTCAAGCGCATGGAGGACTATCGGCACCGGCTTGTCGTCATCGTCGCCGGTTACCCACGGCTGATGCACCAGTTCCTCGACTCGAACCCGGGGCTCCGCTCGCGCTTCGCCCGCGAGATCGTCTTTCCCGACTACACCACCGAAGACCTGCTCGCGATCACGCGCGACATCGCTGCGCGAAACGAGTACACACTTGCGCCGGACGCGGTCGACGAGCTGCGCAGGATCCTGGACGGCGTCAAGCGAGGCGAGGGCTTCGGCAACGCCCGGTTTGCGCGCACGCTGTTCGAGCAAGCGCTGAACACGCAGGCGCTTCGCCTGGCGGGCGCCAACGGTGCCGAGCTGGGCGAGCTCGGCACACAGGAGCTGACGGAGCTGCACGCTCCCGATCTCGCCGCCGCCGCACGGGCGCTCGGCGAGGAGGGCGCCCCGCCGCGCCGCCGCTGGCCCTGGAGCTAGCAGATCGCAGAGCGTTCGCGGCTCGTCCGTAGTCACGACGACGACTGATTCAATGCGACGCGATGGCGTCTGCGACCGCGACCCTGCCGCTCGCCTCGCAGTACCGGCGCGGCCGCACGTTCGTCGCGCTCGCCGCCGTCGCGTGGTCGACGGCCGGGATCCTGCAGCGCGAGCTCTCGGTCGGCATCGCGACCCAGCTGGCCGGCCGGGCGTTCTTCGCGGTGCTCGCACTCTTCACGTACATCGTCGTCGCCGAGCGCGGTGCTGTGGTACGGGCGTTCCGGGCGATCGGTCGCGGCGGCCTCGCAATCGGGGGGCTGATGGCGATCGCGTCCAGCTTCTTCATCATCGCGCTGAACTACGCGTCGGTCGCGAACATCCTCTTCATGCAGGCGCTCGCGCCGCTGCTTGCGGCGGCGATGGGCATGGTCCTCGGCGAGCGGGTCTCCGCACGAACGTGGCTTGCGATGGGGATTGCGCTGGGGGGCGTCGCGCTCATGGTCGGCGGGCCGGGCCGGCCGGGCGCGCTCGGGCTCTGCCTCTCCTTCGTGATGACGACTGCCTTCGCGGCGACGCTCGTGATCACGCGGCACCACCGCGACGTCTCCATGGCACCGGCGACGTGTGTGTCGCAAGTCGTCGTGCTCGTCGCTGCGGCGCCGTTCGCGCAGGCGTCCGGCATCGCCGCCCACGACCTCGGCCTGCTCGCAGCGCTCGGAATCGGCCAGATCGGTCTCGGTCTCGTCTTGCTGACGATCGGCGGACGCCTCATCCCGGCGGCGGAGGTCGCGCTGATCACGCTGCTGGAGGTCGTGCTCGGCCCGCTCTGGGTCTGGATCTTCCTCTCCGAGCAGCCGAGCATCTCGACGCTCGCCGGCGGCGTGATCGTCCTCGGGGCCGTCGCAGTTCCGGCGCTCGCAGGCGAGGAGGAGGCCGCCGTTCCTCCGCCTTAGAGATGGCTTCCGCTACGCGGTCGTCACGCGGTATTCCGCAACAGCGTGTCCGGCGACCGCACTCGCATAGTGGAAGGTGAAGACCCCGTTCGCGAACGTGCCGTCGATCGAGCCGATCGCAGCTCCGTCCGGTCCGACCGCGGTCGCCTGGAGCCGGTGGCCCGAGCTCCAGGACGCCGCAGGGCGGATCGCGACGTCCGTGTCGGGCCCGAATTGGCGAACCGTCACGCTCGCGGCGTCCTGCTGGACGAGGAGGCGGTGCGTGCCGGGTGAAAGCGCGCTCCCGTCGAAGCTCCCGGCGAAGGACCCTGCGAGGACCGTGTCGTTCTGCGTCCGCGCGAGGAAGCCGTGCGGTGCGACGTCGAAGCCGCCGCTCGAGTAGCCGTGGTCGCCGGCGCGGTTCGCGACGACAACGAGATCGCCGAAAGTGCTCTCGCTCACGTCCGGCGTCAGCTCGCGAAAGGCCGACAGCGGCAGTCCGGCCTGATGCGGTCCGAGGGCCCGCTGCAGTGCAGCGACGAAGCCGAGCCATGCGCCTCCGCCGCGGACGGAGGCATCCCAGCTGTACGAGCTCACGAGCCCGAACGCCATGTTCCAGGTGAGGACCTCGTCGTCGATCGCCATCGTGCCCTCGAAGAGGTCGTGCTGGTAGAGCAGCACCTTGTCGTGGAAGAGCCAGTCCGCGAGCGGATACGGCTCCCAGTTGCCCGCACCGAAGAGCTCGTCGGGCAGGCCGAGCTCCCGCGACATCATCAACAGGCTGCCGTGGAAGCCGACCGAGTCGCGCGCAAGCCGGTCCCAGCCGTCCTCGACCATCACGCAGCGGTCTCGGTAGGTCGCGATGAACGCGAGCCAGCCGTCGTCGTATGCGAGCGGGCTCGGCGACGCTGGGTTGAAGTCGCGCAGCCACGGGCGCGCGCCGACCTGGTCGAGAAAGACGCAGTCGGCGGGAACGCGCGTACGCCAGTCCTCCATGTATCGCTCCGCGCGCTGGCGGACGAGCGGCGCGTACGGCGAGACGATCACACCTGTGTGCGGGCCGTAGGTCACCGACTGAGGCGTGCCGTCTGCACCGAGGACGGCGACGTCATTCGTCTGCACGGCCTGCATCGTCGGCGACTCGGGATCCCACCAGCTCAGGTTTCCGTACGGCATCACGACGTCGGCGTGCGCGTGCGCTGCAGCGATGAACGCAGCGAAGTCGGCATCGCTTCCGTAGAGCGGATCCGGCGGCAGGAAGTCGGGATCGTTGACGTCGTGGCCGCCCGGCTGGAACCCGACGGGGTGGAGGAGCACCGGCGACGGGAGCGTGCCGAGCTCGTCGGCGAGATCGCGGAACGGCTCCAGGAGCGGCAGGTTCGCCTTGACGAGAGGCGCGCGCGCGAGCGTGTCGAGCCGCCGCGCACCCAGCTTCGCCTTCAGCGACGGATAGGCGTCGATCCCGTTGTCGTGCCGATACGCGAGCGTCGACTGCTCCGCCGTGTCGCCCACGCGGAGGCGAACGACCGGGCTCGTCCACCTCGCACCGCGCCGGATCCACGTCTGGAACTCGTGGATGATGCAGTACGCAGGCCCGGAGCACGGGGCCGGCGCCGAGAGGTGCACGAAGCCGAGCTGCACGGGTTGGAGCGGCCCGGGCACGACCGAGTACAGGGCGAAGTGCGCACGGCGGACGTCGAGCGCGAGGTAATCGGCGAACGCCCAGCGGGACGGATAGATCTCGACGGTATTCGAAGCGCGCGAGAAGAATGCGGGAGCGAGTCGCACGCCTGGCAGCACGTTCGGCGCGTAGCCGGCCGTGACCGTGCTCGTGTCGCCGGCGAGCCCCGCCGGAAACTGCACGCGTGTCTGCACGCGTTCGCTCTTGTTCTCGATCGTCAGCCTCAGGTCGACGTACGTCGGCTGAGCGTGGATCGTGACGACCGCACTGCCGAAGGTCGTCGAGCGGTAGGTGAGCGTCAGCGTCTTCGACCCCGCGCTCCAGCGGTACGAGAAGCGGCGCGGTGCGGTCGGCGCGAACGAGCAGCCCCCGAGGAACGTCGAGTCGTTCGATGCCATCGCGCCCCAGAGGCAGCGATTCGCCTTGCGCACCAGGCGGGTGCCGGTCGCGCGGTCGTCGAGGCGCACGATCGCGCCGTTGCGCTTGGACAGCGCGAGCCGGTACGTGCGCCCCGTCACGACGATCGTCGTACTGTCGCGCGCGTCGAACTGCACGGCGGGCGGTGCGGCTGCGCGCCCTGCGCCGGGGGCGAGCACGAAGAGCGTGGCCGCCGCCGCAGACGCGAGAAGCCGGGCGCCCGTCCTCGTTGCGACCCCGACCGGCACAGTCCCCGATGATGCCCATATGAGGAGACCGACCGCGTCGAGAGCCGTAGCAGCGGCGTGCATCGTGCTCGCCCTCCTTGCGGTCTCGGGGTCGGCGTGCGGCGCGGTGGGGACGCGGCATGCCGCCGTCTCGGCCTCGGCAGCGCGTGCCCCAGGCTCCTTCGTGACGCGCGTCGGGACGCGACTCCTGCTCGGCGGCCGGCCCTTCCGGTTCGGGGGCGCGAACGTCGAGTGGCTCGGGCTCGTCGGCTACGGGCCCGCCGATCTGCAGGGGCCGCGCTACCCGAGCCACTTCGAGGTCGACGACGCGCTGGCGACGGCACACGAGATGGGAGCGCTCGTCGTACGCGCCCAGACTCTCGGCGACTCCGTCGGCTGCGATGCGTGCCTCGAGCCGTCGCTCGGGGCGTTCAACGACAGTGCGTTCGAGCACGCCGACTATGCGATCGCGTCCGCGCGCAGGCACGGGCTCAAGATCATCGGGACGATCATCGGGGACGACGCACGCGGGGGCGGAGGCGGCTGCGTCTACCTCGGCTGGCGCGGCCTCGACACGCAAGGATGCTCGCTCAGCTACATGCCCGAGTTCTGGACGAACGCGGACGTGAGGCGCGACGTCGAGAAGCACATCGCGACGCTGCTCAACCACCGAAACGCGTACACGCACGTCGCCTACAAGGACGACCCGACCATCCTCGGCTGGGACCTCGTGAACGGCGGCGCGAGCCCACCCGCGTGGACGCGCGCGATCGCCAGGTTCGTCCGCCGGATCGACCGACGGCACCTTGTCCTCTCGGGGGCCGACAACGCCTCGGTTCCCGGGGTCGATGCCTGCGTCGCGTTCATCTACCCGCACTGGGCCTTGCCGCTCGCCAAAGCGCGCGCCGGGATCGCGCGCTGTGCCGGAGCAGGCAAGCCGTTCATCGCCTACGAGTACGGCTGGGACCGGACGAACTACCCGACCCCAGGCGATCTCGAGCGCTTCCTGACGACGCTGCGCGGGATGCGGGAGGTCGTGGGCGACGCCTTCTGGGCTCTGCAGGCGCACGCCGACGGCCACGGGTGGATGCCGATCCCCGCCGACAGCAGCGACCCCGCCACCGCGATCAACGGGGAAAGCGGCGAATGGTGGGCGCTCTACTACACAGGCATCCCGACGCTCGTCTCCTCGGCCGCCGACATGGCCGCCCGCGCGCAGATCATTCGGCGCCACGACTACGCACGGCGAGTTCTCGTGCCTCCGGCGCACGCGATCCCGCCGGCGCCCCTGCTCACCTCGGTCGCACAGACGCCGGGTGGTCTCCGTCTCTACTGGCGCGGCGCTGCAGGTGCAGCCGACTACTCCGTCGAGCGGCGTGCAGCGGGCTCGGCGGAGTGGCTCGTCGTTTGCCGCCGCTGCGCGACGGACTCTGGTGACGGCTACCTCGACACGCAGCCGGCCGCATCTGGCGCCGTCTACCGCGTCGTCCCGTACA
This sequence comes from Gaiellaceae bacterium, assembly GCA_035693525.1. GTDB lineage: Bacteria > Actinomycetota > Thermoleophilia > Gaiellales > Gaiellaceae > Palsa-739. The sequence goes on from DASSGL010000135.1 coordinate 9,035, forward strand.
ACCTCGACGGAAAGCGCGGACCTGCGTCCAAGCCCATGCAGGCGAGCCCGTGACGTGGTCCTCGCTCGTCTGGCGCAACCTGCTTCGCCGCCCCGCGCGCACCGCGCTGACCGCGGTCGGAGTCGGGCTCGGCGTCGGCCTGATCGTCGCGCTCTTCGCGATCACGAACGGCATCCACCAAACGGCGCGCGACCTGATCCGCGTCGGCCGCGCCGACTTCGGCCTCTACCAGGCCGACGTCGCGGATTTCCCGCGCTCCCTTCTCCCCGAGTCGCTCGCCGCCCGGGTCGCGCGCGACCCGGGCGTCTCGCGCGTGGCGAAGGTGAAGCTGCTCGTCGACGGCGGCAACCTCGTCTTCGGGCTCGACCCGAAGGAGTTCGCGTTCCGCCGCTTCGTCGTCGTGCAAGGACGTCGGGGCACGGTGATGGCAGGCGACCACTCGGGTCGGCGGGTGGGCGAGACGGTGAAGGTTGCCGGGCGCGCGTTCACCGTCGACGGCATCTACCACTCGGGCGACCGTTTCGAGGATCTCGGGATCGCCTTACCCCTGCACGTCGTCGAGCGGCTTGCGCGACGCCCGGGTGAGATCACGTCGATCGGCGTCACGGTGAAGACCGGAGCGAACGTGAAGGCCGTCGCGGACCGTCTCGAGCGGCGATACCCGGGAGTCGCGGCGGTGACCGAGCCGGGTCAGGCGATCAAGGTCGATACGTCGAGCCGCCTCATCGTCACGAGCGGCTGGATCGTCTCGCTGCTCGCCCTGATCGTCGGCGGGATCTCGGTCACGAACACGATGGCGCTGTCCGTCTACGAGCGCACACGCGAGATCGGCATCCTGCGCGCCGTCGGGTGGTCGGGCGCCCGCGTCGGCGCGCTTATCGTCTCTGAGGCGGTGGGCATCTGCCTGATCGCGCTCGGCGTGGGATTCGCGCTGGGCGTGCTCGCGGCCGAGCTCTTCGTCGACCGCAGCGCGCTCTCGGGGCTGATCGCGCCGAGCTACGGCGCGGGAACCTTCGCGTGGGGCCTTGCGTTCGCGCTCGCAGTCGGGCTCGCGGGCGCGCTCTATCCGGCGTGGCGCGCCGTCAGGCTTGCACCGGTCGCTGCGCTTCGTCACGAATGAGGCCGTCGCGCAGACGGAGCGTCCGCTGCGCGCGCGCCGCGACCTCGTCGTCGTTCGTGACGAGCAGGATCGTCGTGCCTCGCGAGCGCCTCGCTTGATCGAGGAGGTCGAGAACCTGCTTCCCCGTCGCGGAGTCAAGCGCGCCGGTCGGCTCGTCCGCGAGCAGCAGCAGCGGCTCGTTGGCAAGTGCCCGCGCAATCGCGACGCGCTGGCGCTCGCCCCCGGAGAGCACCGCCGGACGCGCGTGGGCACGGCTCTCGAGGCCGACCTGCTCGAGCAGGAGCCTGGCCCGCTCTGCCCGTTCCGCACGTGGACGCCGCCCGAACATCGGGATCTGCACGTTCTCCGAGGCCGTGAGGGTCGGCAGGAGGTTGTGCCCCTGGAAGACGAAGCCGATCGTCTCTGCCCGGTAGCCCGCGGGGTCGTCGAGCTCGTCGACCCGGCGGCCGGCGACGGTGATCGACCCGGCGTCGGGCGTGTCGAGGGCGGCGACGAGGTTGAGGATCGTGCTCTTGCCGCTCCCGGACGCGCCGGTGAGGGCGACGAGCGTCCCCGCCTCGACCGTGAAGCTGACGTCCCGGAGCGCCTGGACGCGCCCGTCCTCGAACGACTTCCGGACGCCGCTCAGGACGACCTCTGCCGACATCAGCGCGGCGTGACGACGTACCTGATCACCTTTGCCGACCCGCCCGAGCTCACGACGAGTTTCAGGGTCAGCGGGACGCCTCGCGAGCTCGACGGCCAGATGATGTAGTCGCGGAACGTGCCGTTGAACGGCCACTTCGTGATCGGCCTCTTGGTCGCGTCGAACACGACGGGATGCCGGCCGCCGATCGGGTCGACGATCTGTGCCGTGAGCTTCGCCGCGACCGGCTTGCCGTCGCGCACTGCCCGGACGACGTAGTTCCAGCGCATGTTCGTCTTCGGAGTGTGCCCGGGCGCGGCGAACGTCGCGTGCAGCGGTCCGATCGCGGCGACGCCGGCGGCGAGGAGGAGACTCAGCAGGCTGCTCATCCCCACACCTCGTCTGCGAGCTCGACCACGAGGCGGAGCTTCTCGACCTCCTGCTCGTACGAGAGCTCGTTGCCCTCGAACGTCGACGAGAAGCCGCACTGCGGCGAGAGGCACAGCTGGTCGATGTCGACGTATCGGGACGCCTCCTCGATCCGGCGCTCGAGCGCGTCCTTCGACTCGAGGTCGCCGTGCTTCGTGGTCACGAGCCCGAGCACGACGAGCTTTCCCTTCGGCACCAGGCGCAGCGGCTCGAACCCGCCCGAGCGCTCGTCGTCCCATTCCATGAAGAAGCCGTCGACTTCGAGCTCGTTGAAGAGCGCCTCGGCGACGAAGTCGTAGCTGCCGGAGGCGGCCCACGAAGAGCGGAAGTTGCCGCGGCACATGTGCGTGGTGACGGACATTCCTTCGGGCCGCTGCGCCAGCGCTTCGTTGATGTGGCGGATGTACTCCACGTGCTGCCGCTCCGGATCGCCGCCGATCGACGCGATGTACTCACGCTGGTGCGGATCGTTCATGTAGGCGAGGCTCGTGTCGTCGAACTGCAGATATGTGCAGCCGAGCTCGCCCAGCCTTCGTACCTCTTCTGCATAGGCTCCGGTGAGATCCGCCCAGAACGAATCGAGATCGGGGTAGACGCTCGGGTCGATCGCGGCCTTCCCGCCGCGGTAGTGGACCATGCTCGGCGACGGAATCGTCAGCTTAGGGACAGCGCTCGTGACCGTTCGTTGCAAGAACGCGAAGTCGTCGCCGAAGATCGTGCGTGAGACGCCGAGCCTGCCGTCCACGTGCAGGGCTGCCGGCGTGAACTCGATCTCGCCGGTCTCGTTGTAGAACTTCACGTGCACCTCGCCGGGCTCCTTCGTGATGCCGTCGAGCTGGTAGATGAAGTCCATGTGCCACGACGCTCGGCGGAGCTCGCCGTCTGTCGCGGACTGCAGGCCGACGTCCTCCTGCATCTTCACGACCTCGCGAATCGCTTCGTCCTCGATCGCGCGCAGCTCGGCGGCGTCGATCGCACCCGCGGCGTGATCTTCACGCGCCTGGAGGAGATGCTTCGGGCGCAAGAGGCTGCCCACGTGGTCGGCCCGGAAGGGCGGCGCAGTGCGGCGGGCCACTACGCGGCGACCTCCTGGCGCTCGCGCTTGATCAACCGCTGGACGTGCGCGCGCAGCTCGGCGAACTCCGGCAGCTCCTTCGTTGCGATCTGGTCGCGCGGCGCCGGCAGCGAGATCGGCACGATCTCCTTGACCTGCGTCGGCGCGTGCGTGAGGACGACGACGCGGTCGGCGAGATAGACCGACTCGTCGATGTCGTGCGTCACGAAGAGGATCGTCACGCCGAACGCGTCCCGCACCTGGAGCACGAGATCCTCGAGGTCGCCCCGCGTCTGTGCGTCGACGGACGCGAACGGCTCGTCCATCAAGAGGATCGACGGCTTGTACGCGAGTGCCCGCGCGATTGCCACACGTTGCTGCATGCCGCCGGAGAGCTGCCATGGGTACCGGTCCAGCACGCCCGAGAGCCCCACAGCCTCGACGGCTTCCTCCACGAGCCGTTCACGCTCGTCGCGGCTCAGCCTTTTGTGCCGAAGCGGCAGCAGCACGTTGTTGCGAACGCTCGTCCACGGCATCAGCGAGCGGCCGTACTCCTGGAAGACGAGCGCCATGTCCTCCGGCGGAGAGGTGACCCGCCTGCCGTGCAAGATCACCGACCCTCGGGTCGGCTCGAGCAGCCCCGCGATGCACTTGAGCAGCGTCGTCTTGCCGCAGCCCGACGGCCCGACGACGCACGCGAACTCGCCGGCCTCGACGGCGAGGGTGACGTTGCCGACCGCCGGCGTCGCTTCCGGGCCGCTGCCGTAGGTCTTGCCGAGGCTTGAGATCTCGAGCACGAGTGGATCCTCTCGTTATTGGGACGACGCCGCGCGCCAGCCGCGATGCCACGCGAGCACGCGGCGCTCGACGAGCAGGAAGAGCGCGTTCAGGAGATAGCCGAGCAGCCCGATGAGAAGGATTGCAGCCCACATCGGCCCGAGCTGGAACGTGTTCTTCGAGATCAGCAAGACGTAGCCCACACCGCTCGTCGCGGCGAAGTACTCGCTCAGCACCATCATGATCACGGCGAGCGCGAGGCTGTTTCGCATGCCCGCCATGATCTGCGGAAGAGCGGCCGGCAGTACGACGCGGCGAATGAGCTCCGCCCGCGGCACCCGGAACGACCGTGCGGTGTCGATCAGCGTCGGGTCGATCCCGCGGACTCCGTCCATCGTGTTCAAGAGCACCGGGAACGTGCAGAAGAATGCGATGAACGCCACCTTCTGCGAGTTGCCGATCGAGTGGATGAGGACGACCGAGATCGGCAGCAGCGCTGGTGGGGGCATCGCGCGCCAGTATTCGATGTGCGGCAGGGCGATCTGCCGGAACAGGCGCGACAGCCCGAGCGGCACACCGAGCACGACTCCCGCGGCCACGCCGAGCGCAAAGCCGAGGCCGATGCGCTCCAGGCTCGGGACGACGTCCGTGCCGAACTGCTTGAAGAGCCAGAGATCGCGAAACTCGACGAGGATCGTCGAGAGCCGAGGGAACTTCGGCGAGGCCGCGTGTGCGGTCCAGAGCTGCCAGCCGACGAGGATCGCGACAGGCACGAGGATCTCGAGCGTGACCGCGACGATCCGGTACGTCCGGCGGCTCATGCCGTCGCTGCCCGTTGCGAGGGGTGCCAGCGGAGCATGCGTCGTTCGAGCGCCGTCATGACGAGGTGAACGGCGAGGCCGAGGAAGCCGACCGCGACGGCGAGCGCGTACACCTGGTCGGTGAGCCCGAAGGACTGGACGATGTTCAGCTCGCGACCGAGACCTGGGATGCCCATGAAGAGCTCGGCCGTGAATGCGAGGATGAGCGCGACCGTCGACGAGATGCGA
>DASSGL010000136.1:0-7599 GCA_035693525.1 Gaiellaceae bacterium
CGCATGGCCGAGCGGAGGCCGGCGCGGATGCGGGCTTCCGTCGTCGCGTCCACCGAGGCAGTCGCGTCGTCGAGGATCAGGATGCGCGGGTCGATCGCGAGCGCCCGGGCGATTGCGATCCGCTGTCGCTGGCCGCCCGACAGCGTGATGCCGCGCTCGCCGATGACGGTGTCGTAACCCTGCGGCAGCTCCTCGATGAACTCGTGCGCCTGCGCGGCCCGCGCCGCAGCCTCGACGTCGGCGTCCGAGAGGTCGCCGCTGCCGAACGCGATGTTCTCACGCACCGAGGCCGAGAAGAGAAAGGGATCCTGCGCTATCACGCCGATCTCCCGGCGCAGTGACGCGAGCTTCACGTCGCGGACGTCGACTCCGTCGACGGTCACCCGTCCACCCGTCACGTCGTAGAAGCGGGGGACGAGCGACGTGAGGGTCGTCTTGCCCGAACCGGTGTGCCCGATGAGCGCGATCGTCCGACCCGGCTCGATCTCGAGATCGACTCCACGAAGGACGGGGCGGTCGGGGAGGTACTCGAACGAGACGTCCTCGAAGCGGATGCGCCCGTCGCCCCGCGGCAGCTCGCGCGCGTGGGGACCGTCGGCCACCTCCTCCGGCTCGTCGATCACCTCGAAGATGCGCTCTCCGGCCGCCGTCGCCCGCTGCGCCTGACCGATCCACATGCCGAGCGACCTCAGCGGCATCACGAGCATCCCGAGATAGAGGTTGAACGCGACGAAGCTGCCCGCGGTGAGGCTTCCGTTCGCGACCATGCGCGCACCGGCGAGGAGCACCGCCGCCTGCGCGAGCAGCGGCACGAACGAGATCAGCGGCACGTAGGTCGCCCGCTGGCGGTTCGCGCGGACGGTCTGGTCGAAGACGGCCTCACTGCGTCGCTCGAACTTCTCCAGCTCCGCCGGCTCCTGCGCGAACGCCTTGACGACGTGCACGCCCACGATGTTCTCCTCCGCGACGGTGGCGACGTCGGCCAGCTTCTGCTGGACGGCGCGCAGGGTCGGATGCGCGACGTGGCTGTAGCGGTAGGCGAGGACGACGAGCGCCGGCGTGACGGCGAGCACGATCAGCGCGAGCCGCGGCTCGACGAAGAAGAGGACGACACTGACGGAGACCACCGTGAGCACGTTCTGGAAGAAGAAGATGAGGCCGTAGCCGAGGAAGAAGCGCACCCCCTGCAGATCGACCGACGCGCGCGACATCAGCTGCCCGGTCTGGTGCCTGTCGTAGAAGCCGAACGAGAGGCGCACGAGGTGGGCGTACAGGCCGCTGCGCATGTCCATCTCGACGTCCAGGGCCTGGCGGCCCGAGAGCAGGCGGCGGCCGGCCATCAGCACCCCTCGAGCGAGCCCGAGGGCGACGATCTCCGCGACGGCGGTCCAGAGCCGGTGCGTGTCGTGCTGGAGGAGCGCCTGGTCGATGACGTCTCTCCCCGTGACCCAGACGAGCGCGATCTGCGCGGCCTGCGATCCCACGGCCAGCAGGATCGAGACCAGGAGCCCGATGCGATACGGACGGAGGAAGCCGAGCAGGCGCCGGAACGTCCGCCGATAAGGAACCGCTGCCATATGTCGCAGGGTAACCGGGCGTCGTAGGCTGACCGGCGTGGAGATCCCGGACACGCGCTACGCGCGGAGCGGCGACGTCAACATCGCCTACCAGGTGTTCGGCGGCGGACCGCTCGACCTCGTCTTCGTACCGGGCTGGGTCTCACACGTCGAGGAAGCATGGGAGTACCCCTCGTTCGCCGCCTTCCTGCGCAGGCTCGGAACCTTCGCGCGTGATCACGTTCGACAAGCGCGGCACGGGGCTCTCCGACGCGGTGCCGATCGACCGGCTGCCGACGCTCGAGCAGCGGATGGACGACGTGCGCGCGGTCATGGATGCGGCGGCCTCGCCGCGCGCCGCCGTCTTCGGGGTCTCGGAGGGCGGCAACATGAGCGTTCTCTTTGCGGCGACGTATCCCGAGCGCACGATCGCGCTCGTCACCTTCGGGGTCTACGCGAAACGGGTGTAGAGCGAGGATTACCCGCGGGCGCCCCGGCCGGAGGCGAGGGCGAGTGAGATCGAGTCCGTCGAGCGCGAATGGGCGCGCCTCGACGTCACGGCGATCGCGCCGAGCGCGTCGCCGGACGAGCGCGCGGGGCTCGCGCGGCTCCTCCGCCGCTCTGCAAGCCCGGGCGCGGCCGCTGCGCTGCTGCGCATGAACACGCAGATCGACGTCCGCAACGTGCTGCCGACGATCGGCGTGCCGACGCTCGTCCTCCACCGCACACGCGACCGTGACGTCAACGTCGAAGAAGGGCGGTGGATGGCGTCGCAGATCCCAGACGCGCGCTACGTCGAGCTGGACGGCGACGAGCACGTGCCGTGGCTCGGTGACGTCGAGTCGCTCGTCGGCGAGATCGAGGATTTCCTGACCGGCGCACGACCGGTCGCCCACCCGGACGGGTTCTGGCCACCGTCCTCTTCACGGACGTCGTCGGGTCGACCGAGACGGCAGTGCGCATCGGGGACGACCGCTGGCGGAGCGTGATGGAGCGCCACCATGCGATCGTGCGCCGCGAGCTCAGGCGCCACCGCGGCGTCGAGATCGACAATGTCGGCGACGGGTTCTTCGCGTGCTTCGACGGTCCCGCGCGCGCGATCCGGTGCGCGTCTTCGATCGTGGACGCGGTGCGCGACGCGGTCGGGCTCGACGTACGCGCCGGCATCCACACCGGCGAGTGCGAGCTCCTCGGCGACAAGGTCACGGGCGTCGCCGTCCACACGGGAGCCCGTGTGGCCGCACATGCTCGTGCCGGCGAGGTGGTCGTCTCCTCCACGGTTCGCGATCTCGTCGCCGGCTCGGGGATCGAGTTTCGGAACCGCGGCGCGGTGGAGCTCAAGGGCCTTCCCGGCGAATGGCAGCTGTGGTCGGTCGCGCCGTGATGCGCTCCAGCTCCTCGTGCACGAGCGCGAGAGCGACTTCGAGCCGCTCGCGGTTCGCAGGCAGGTTCGGCCAGCTGCTCGCGCCGGACGGGTGCGGGAGCGGGACGACGGGGACGCCGGCGTACTCGTACCGGCAGCCGATGCACTCCGTGAGCTGCGCGAGGCCGAGCAGCGCGCGTATCGCGAGCCCGCCGACGGCGACGACCAGCTGCGGCCGCAGGAGCTCGAGCTCCCACTCCCGCCAGAAGCGGCAGAGCTCCTGCTCGCGCGGAGTCGGCGTCCGGTCGCCGCGGCCGCCCGGCGCGCGCCCTGGATAGCAGCGCGTGACCGAGGCACAGAAGAACGTCTCGTAGAAGGAGTCCTCGTCGAGGCCGAGCCAGCGGCGCAGGGTCTGCCCGGCGCGGCCGCGCCACGGCAGGCGCTCCTCGCCCTCGACGATTCCGGGCGCCTGTCCATACATATAAGCGAGCTGACCGCTGTAGGGAGCGCGAACCGGGAGCGACTCGAGCGGGAAGCCCGCCTCGACGCATGCCCGGCAGCGTGCCGTGTCCCGCTGGAGCGAGGCGATCGAGCGGTATGACGACCTCCGGACCGTCACCGTGGGTAGCGTGGCTCCGGCATGCGCGCACTCGTTTCGTTCCGTCCCGCGTGCCCGACTCGCGTCCTCTCCGCCGTCACGCTCTCATTCCAGCAGGGTCGGCTCATCACGGTGCGACCACGCGTGCTCGCGGCCGCGCGATAGAAGTACGGCCGTGCCCCTCCCGCTCGAAGCCGTCCCGAACTTCTCGGAAGGCCGCGACGCGGAGGTCGTGAAAGCGATCGGTCGCACGATCGCCGAGCGGGCGGAGCTCCTCGACGTGCACGTCGACGTCGATCACAACCGCTCTGTCTTCACGCTCGTCGGGGACGAGGACGAGATCGCCTCTGCGCTCGTCGGCGCGGTCGACTGCGCACGAAAGCGCATCGACCTGCGGCGCCACCGCGGCGTGCACCCGCGGATCGGCGCCGCCGACGTCGTCCCCGTCGTCCCGGTGCGCCCCGACGACGCGGCCCGCGCCCGCGAGACGGCGCTGAACGTGGGCCGGCGGATAGGCGACGAGCTCGGGCTGCCGGTCTTCCTCTACGCCGAGATCGGCGCGGGGCGAGGGCCTGCATTTTTCCGCCGCGGCGGGCCGCAGGAGCTCCAGCGGCGCATCGACGCGGGCGAGCTCTCGCCCGACTTCGGGCCGCCGCTGCTCGACCCTGCTGCGGGCGGCGTCATCGTCGGGGCTCGGCGGCCGCTGATCGCGTTCAACGTCAACCTCGTCGGTGCGACCGTCGAGACGGCGCACGAGATCGCATGCGTCGTGCGTGAGCGCGACGGCGGCTTCCCGGGCGTTCGTGCTCTCGGCCTCGATCTTCCGTCCGTCGGCATGGCGCAGGTGAGCATGAACGTCGAGGACTGGGAGGCAGCCGCGCTCCACGACATCGTCGCGGCCATCGAGCGCGAGGCGGAGGTCCGCGGCGTCGAGGTTGCAGGCGCGGAGCTCGTCGGCCTGATGCCTGCCGGTGCGGCGGCCGCCGCGGCGGGCTCGATGCTCAGGATCGACGGCTTCGATGCTTCACGTCTGCTCGAGCTCCGCCTTCTCGGCAGGGCGGGCAGCGGGGATTAGACTCGGCGCCAGTGGCGGAGCGCACCGCGATCGGCCTCACCGGCGACGATCTCATGGTCGCGGACGTGTGGGCGGTCGCCGTCCATCGCGCAGCCGTCGCCCTGTCGGACGCTGCGCGCGACAAGATGCGCGCCGCGCGCGAGCTCGTCGAACGAGCGGCCCACGGCGGCCGCGAGCACACCTACGGCGTCAACACGGGCTTCGGCCGCTTCGTCAGCCGCTCGATCCCCGAGGAGCTGACCGAGGAGCTGCAGCTCCGCCTCCTCCGCTCGCACGCGTGCGGCGTCGGTGACCCCTATCCCGACGAGATCGTGCGCGCCGCGATGCTCCTCCGCGCCAACACGCTCGCGAAGGGAAGCTCCGGTGCCCGGATCGAGACGGTGGAGCTCCTGCTCGATTGTCTCGAGCGGGACATCGTGCCCGTCGTGCCCAGCCGCGGCTCGGTGGGAGCGTCGGGCGATCTCGCACCGCTCGCACACCTCGCGCTGCCGCTCGTCGGAGAGGGCGAGGCGTTCCTCGACGGCGAGCGTCTGCCGGGCTTCGAGGCGCTGGCACGCGTCGGCCTCGAGCCGATCCGGCTCGAGGCGAAGGAGGGCCTGTCGCTCATCAACGGCACGCAGTTCATGGCAGCGTTCCTCGCGCTCGGGCTCGTGCGTGCGCGCCGGCTCGCGCAGGCCGCGGACCTCGCGTGCGCCCTCTCGCTCGAGGCGCTCCAGGGCTCGCGCACCTCGTTCTTGCCGCAGATCCACGCGCTGCGTCCGCTGCGCGGTCAGGTCGACTCTGCGGCGAACGTCCTCCTCCTGCTCGAAGGCTCGGCTATCAACGAGGCGCACCGCTGGTGCGACAAGGTGCAGGACGCGTACTCGCTGCGCTGCGCGCCGCAGGTGCACGGTGCGTCACGCGACCTTCTCGACTACGTCGAGTACACGGTCTCCGTCGAGCTGAACGCCGCCACGGACAACCCACTCGTGCTCGTCGACGACGAGGCGCTCGTCTCGAACGGCAACTTCCACGGCCAGCCGCTCGCGTTCGCGCTCGACGCGCTCGCCATGGCCGTGTCGGAGCTCGCGAGCATCTCCGAACGCCGGGTGGAGCGGCTCGTCAATCCGAACCTCTCCGACGGTCTCCCTGCGTTCCTGACGACCGACGGCGGGTTGAACAGCGGCTTCATGATCCCGCAGTACGTTGCGGCGTCGCTCGTCTCGGAGAACAAGGTGCTCGCGCATCCCGCCTCGGTCGACTCGATCCCCACGAGCGCCGGGCAGGAGGATCACGTGTCGATGGGGAACGCGGCCGGGCTGAAGGCGTGGCAGGTGCTCGCCAACTGCGAGCGGGCGCTCGCGATCGAGTTCCTGGCGGGGGCGCAGGGGGTCGAGTTCCACGCGCCGCTCGAGCCGGGAGCTGGGGTGCAGGCGACGCGTCGTGCGGTCCGTGAGCTCTCGCCGCGACTGGGTGACGACCGTCCTCTCGGACCGGATATCGAGGCGGTGGCGGCTGCGATCCGCGACGGGTCGCTCGTCGCCGCTGCAGAGTCGGAGGTGGGTGAGCTGCGATGAGCACGACCGAGACACTGGCCGCACGCGTCGACCGTCTTTGCGGGAATCTCTCCCGGATCCACGCACCGCACGGAACGGAGCTGCACGCGCGGCAGTGGTCGACCGAGGCGCCGCTGCGGATGTTGTTGAACAACCTGGATCCCGACGTCGCCGAGAAGCCCGAGGAGCTGATCGTGTACGGCGGCTCGGGGCGCGCCGCGCGCTCGCACGAGGCGCTGCGCGCGATCGTGGCCTCGCTGCTCGAGCTCGGCGCGGACGAGACGCTCCTCGTCCAGTCCGGCAAGCCGGTCGGGATCTTCACGACGCACGAGAACGCGCCGCGGGTGCTGATCGCGAACTCGCTGCTCGTCCCCAAATGGGCGACCTGGGACGAGTTCCGCCGGCTCGAGGCCATGGGCCTGACGATGTTCGGGCAGATGACCGCGGGGTCGTGGATCTACATCGGCACGCAGGGGATCCTGCAGGGCACCTACCAGACCTTCGCGGCCGCGGGGGAGAAGCACTTCGGCTCGCCCGACCTCGCCGGCCGGACGATCCTCACCGCCGGGCTCGGCGGCATGGGCGGCGCGCAGCCTCTCGCGGCCACGATGGCCGGCGCATCGATTCTCTGCATCGAGGTCGACCCGCACCGGATCGAGCGCCGCCTCGAGACGCGCTACCTGGACGAGGCGACCGAGTCGCTCGAGGACGCCCTGGCGCGCGTGCGCGCGGCGGCTGCCGAGCGGCGCACGCTTTCCGTCGGGTTGCTGGGGAATGCGGCCGAGATCGTGCCCGAGCTCGCCGCGCGCGGCGAGTCGTTCGACCTCGTCACCGACCAGACCGCCGCGCACGACCCGCTCAACGGCTACGTCCCGGCGGGCCTCTCGGTGGTCGATGCGGACGTCATGCGCGTGACCGATCCGGACGAATACCTGCGGCGCGCGCGGGAGTCGATCGTCCGCCACGTCGAAGGCCTTCTGGAGTACGTCCGACGCGGTGCGTATGTTTTCGATTATGGCAACAACCTCAGAGGGGAGGCCCATGAAGCCGGCGTAACGGAGGCCTTCTCTTACCCGGGCTTCGTCCCGGCCTATATCCGGCCGCTCTTCTGTCGCGGCATCGGACCGTTTCGCTGGGCGGCGCTGTCCGGGGACCCGGCCGACATCGCGACGATCGACGCGCAGCTGCGCGAGCTCTTCCCCGACGACCCCCTGCTCCAGCGATGGCTCGACCTCGCACCCGAGCGGGTGGCGTTCCAGGGGCTGCCCGCACGGATCTGCTGGCTCGGCTACGGCGACCGCGCCAAGGCGGGGCTCGCCATGAACGAGCTCGTCGCGACCGGCGCCGTCAAGGCGCCGATCGTGATCGGGCGCGACCACCTCGACGCCGGTTCCGTCGCCTCTCCGTACCGCGAGACGGAGGCGATGCGCGACGGCTCCGACGCGATCGCCGACTGGCCGATCCTGAACGCG
>DASSGL010000137.1:0-2185 GCA_035693525.1 Gaiellaceae bacterium
CACGCTCCTCGATCTCGCAGGGATCGAGCAGGACGAGATCCGCCCCGTCGCCGACGCCATGGAGCAGGGCGGGCGGCTCGCCGCCAAGGCGAAGGTGTCGGACGCCCTGCTCGACAAGTGCAAGCCCATCGCGGGCACGCCTAGCGACTGCATCGCGGCGATCGAGGAATATCGCGACGCCGGCTGCACGCACGTGATGCTCGAGCTGTGGGGCGAGAACCGGCACGAGCAGATCCGGCTCTTCGGCGAGAAGGTCCTGCCGCACGTCCGGCCGTGATCGACCGGATGCCGAAGATCGACGCCGAGAGGCTCGTCGAGACCGCGAGCAGCCTGGTGAACGTGCCGAGCTTCACCGGTGACGAGCAGCGCATGGCCGAGCTCATGGCCGCGATCTACGACGGCATGGGCCTGTATGTGCAGCGCCAGCAGGTCGAGGACAACCGCGCGAACTCGCTCGGGACGTGGGCCGGCGCGGGCGGCGGCCCGTCGCTCATGTTCAACGGCCACATGGACACGTCGTACTCCGGACGCGAGCCGTGGTTGCGGAACGTGCCGGGCTTCCAGCCGAGCGCTTTCGTGGAGGACGGACGGCTCTACGGCCTCGGCATCTCGAACATGAAGGGAGCCCTCGCGTGCTACGTCGAGGCGGTGCGCGCGCTCCAGGACGCCGGCGTGCGCCTCCGCGGCGACGTGCTCATCGCAGCCGTGAGCGGTGAGATCGAGAAGACGCAGTACGGCGAAGCCACCGGTGCGCAGTACCGCGGCTATGCGGCGGGGACGCGCTACCTCGTCACGCACGGCGGCGTGGCCGACATGTGCCTGCTCGGAGAGCCCACCGAGGGCAAGGTCGTGCTCGGCCATTTCGGCACGCTCTGGCTGCGCATCCGCGTGCACGGCAACTTCATCCACACCGCCTTCAGCGAGGGGAAGCGCGACCAGAACTCGATTCTCCGGGCCCAGCAGGTGCTCGACGCCGTGGAGGAGTGGATCCCGACGTGGGAGGACGACCCGGCAAATGCATACCGCGGCGCGAAGGCGATCGTCAACGTCGGCGCGATCGAGGGCGGCTTCGGATGGCGCGTCTCGCGTACGCCGCACCACACCGACCTCTTCCTCGACGTGCGCGTGCCGCCGACGAAGGAGATGGGGGTCGCACGGCGCGAGATACTCGATTGGGTGCGCTCGCTCGCCGGGCGCTTTCCGGACTTCGGGATCGAGGGCGAGATCTACGTCACGGCCCCGGGTGCCGAGATCGACGAGGGCCACGAGCTCGTCGCCGCGATCGACCAGGCGCATGCCGATGTCTTCGGAGCGAAGCCCGAGCGTGACGTGACGCGGTGGTTCAGCGACGCCTCAGCGCTCACGCGCTACGGCATCCCGACGGTGAACTACGGCACTTCGACGGGCCTGATGGACGTCGAGCGCGGCGAGAACCTCGAGATCGAGGGGCTCGTGAAGACCGCGGAGACCTATGCGCGCGTCGCGATGCAGGTGTGCGGCGTCGCTTAGTTAGGGTGGTCGGCTGCGCATGAAGCTCGTCACCTACGACGATGGCAAGGTCGGCCGCATCGACGGCGAAGAGGTCGTGCGCCTCGACGTGCCGACGATGCGGGAGTACTTCGTGCGCGGCGGCGCCGACGACAGCGGCGAGCGCACGCCGCTCGCCGACGCGACCCTGCGCGCGCCGATCGTGCCGAAGAAGTTCTTCCACACCGCCGGCAACTTCCGCGAGCACGAGGAGGAGTCCAAGACCGTCGAATGGTCGCACGAGATCGCGCCGTGGATCGTCTTCTTCCAGAACGTCGACGCGATCGTCGGCCCCGACGAGCCGGTCATCTATCCGGAGCACCTGACCGAGGAGCTGGACTACGAGCTCGAGCTCGCGGTCATCATCGGCAAGGACGGCAAGTGGTTCGGGCCCGAGGAGGCGATGGACTACGTCGCCGGGTACGTCGTCTTCAACGACATCACCGCGCGCGACATCCAGCGGCGCGAGATGCGGAGCGGCGTCTTCTCGTTCTGCAAGGCGATCGACACGTTCTGCCCGCTGGGGCCGTGGATCGTCACTCCGGACGAGATACCCGATCCGCACGACCTCGCGATGACGCTGCGCGTGAACGGCGAGACCCGCCAGACGTCGCACTCGGGCCGCATGTCGACGACGATCCCGGAGATCATCGCGCAC
>DASSGL010000138.1:0-2449 GCA_035693525.1 Gaiellaceae bacterium
GAGCTCGGTCGCAATCCGCAGATAGCGATCCTCGTCGAGCTCGTTCCAGTGTGTGACGAACGGCTCTGCGAACGCGCCGCCGTAGCGCGGCTGCAGCACCGGGGTCTCGACCTCGAGGAAGCCCCACTCGTCGAGAATCCGGCGGATGGTCGCGACCGCACGCGATCGAATGAGCGCATCGCGACGCGACTCCTCGTTCATCAACAGGTCGAGATATCGCTTTCGGTATCGCTGCTCGACGTCGGTGAGGCCGTGGAACGTGTCGGGAAGCGGTGTCCGGATGCGGGAGAGAACCTCGAGCGAATCGACCATGAGCGACGGCTCACCCCGCCGCGACTTCGCAGGCGAGCCCGTGACGCCGACGACGTCGCCGAGGTGCACGTCCACCTCGCCCGTGCGCTCGACAGGACACATCAGCTGCAGGCGGCCCGAGCGGTCGACGAGATCGAGGAAGACGAGCTTCCCCATGTCGCGCCGCGCCATCACTCGCCCGGCGAGGCGGTACGTCGTCTCCGCGGTCGCGCCGTTCTCGAGCGGCGCCGCCTCTGCGCGCACGACCGCGATCTCGGCCCGGTCAGGAAAGCGCTTGGGCGCAGCCATGGTGCGCGAGTCTAGTCGCGCGGATCCGAGCGGATACGAGCGGTCCGGCCCGCTTACGCGGCCTTGATGTCCATGATCTTGAACCTCAAGGTGCCGCGCGGCGCGGACACTTCGACGGTCTCGCCCTTCTTCCGGCCCATGATCGCCTTGCCGACCGGCGACTCGTTCGACAGCTTGTTCTCGGCCGGGTCGGCCTCTGCGGAGCCGACGATGTGGTACTCGACCGTCTTGCCCGCCTTCACATCTCGGAGCCGGACCTTGGTGCCGACCGAGACCTCGCCCGACTTGATCTCCTTCTTCGTCACGACGCGCGCGCTCTTCAGGCGCTCTTCGAGCAGCGCGATGCGCGCCTCGAGATGAGCCTGCTCGTTCTTCGCCGAGTCGTACTCGGCGTTCTCGGCGATGTCGCCGAACTCGCGTGCGTCGCGAATGCGATTCGCGATCTCGCGGCGCTTCTCGTTCGAGAGGTACTCGATCTCCGCCTGGAGCTTCTTGTACCCGTCGGGCGTGAGAATGACTTCCTTCAAGCGGTCCTCCTCGGGAACCCCTGAGCGCAAACGGCCGGCGGCGGCCTGCCTCCGGCGGGGGCGGATGGTACCCCCGGCCCGGATCGACGTCAATAGGGGCCGGTTACCATCCCCCGATGCCGAAAGATCTGCGCGAAACCTGGTGGATCGCGGCGGTCGAGATCCCGACTCGGGTCGTCCTGGCGCCGATGGCAGGGGTCTCGGTGCAGGCCTTCCGGCGCCAGGGGCGGCGCTTCGGAGCCGGGCTCGTCTGCTCCGAGATGGTCAGCTGCGCCGGGATCGAGCACCGGAACGAGAAGACGCTCGGCTACCTGCGGGTCGCCTCCGACGAGCATCCGCTCGCGATCCAGATCTTCGGCTCGGACCCGCACGGCATGGCGGAAGCGGCCCGGATGGTCGAGGCTGCAGGCGCGGACATCGTCGACATGAACTTCGGCTGCCCCGTTCGCAAGGTGACGAAGACCGGCGCCGGCGCTCACCTGCTCGAGCATCCCGCAGTTGCGTGCCGAATCACGGAGGCGGTCGCGACCGCCGTCGACGTGCCGGTGTCGGTGAAGATGCGCCGCGGCGTCGAGGACGGCTCGCGCCTCGCGCTCGAGCTCGGCCCGCGCCTCGTCGAGGCGGGAGCCGCGACGCTGACGCTTCATCCGCGGTCGGCCAGGCAGATGTACACGGGCTACGCCGATCACACGCTTACCGCCGAGCTCGTCGAGCTCGTCGACGTGCCGGTGATCGCGTCGGGCGACATCACGTCGCAGGCGAAGGCGGAGGGCGTGCTCGCGGCCACGGGCGCGGCGGCGGTGATGGTCGGGCGCGGCGCACAGGGCAACCCTTGGGCGATCCGTGAGATCGTCTTCGGTGACACTGCAGCGCCCTCGCGCGAGGAGGTCGCCGCCGAGCTCATCCACTTCGTCCGCGAGACCGTTCGTGAGCTGGGCGAGCGACGGGCGAGCGGCTTCTTGAAGAAGTTCTATGCGTGGTACCTCGGCCACGGGCGGTTCCCGAAGCCGTTCAAGAACGAGCTTGTCCAGCTTTCGTCGACCGACGAGGTCGTGACACGGCTCCTCGCCGCGGCGCCGGGCGCGGCAGACCTCGTCGCCGCGCTCGAGGCGAGCGCTCCCGAGAGCGAGCTGCTGCTCGAGGGCATGCCGATCTCGATCTACGGCGGCGGGTGAAGCAAAACTCAGCGGTTCCGTTCCCAGACGAAGCGCAGGCCGTCGAGGGTGAGAAACGGATCGACCGTCGAGATGGTGCGCGAATGCGGCGCGATCAGGTCGGCGAGGCCGCCGGTGGCGATCGCCGGGGCCTCGGCCCCGAGCTCG
>DASSGL010000139.1:0-5073 GCA_035693525.1 Gaiellaceae bacterium
GATCCTCGGCTTCTGTGCGCAGGAACCGATCGAGCGCGTCTTCCTCGAGGACATCGCGCGTCGTGGGCTCGGTCGCTTCTCCGCGCTCGAGCGAGACGGTGCTCTCATCGCACTCTGTCACGTCGGTGCGAACGTCGTGCCGTCCGGCCGGAGCTGCGCCGCGTTCGCCGATGCGACCGCGCGCGGGCAGGCGCGGATGATCATCGGCGAGGAGCGCGCGGTCGGCGAGCTGTGGAGCGAGGCGGAGCCTCGGATGCCGGGCCCGCGCGACGACCGTCCGGGCCAGCCTGTCTACGTCCTGAGCGAGGCACCGGAGCCGGGAGGGACCGGGCTTCGCCTCGCGACGCCTGCGGATCTCGAGCTGCTCGTTCCGGCATGCGCCGCCGCACACCGCGAGGAGATCGGCATCGACCCGCTCCGGCGCGACCCCGAGGGCTTCCGCTGGCGGACCCGCTCGCAGATCGACGAGCGGCGGTCGTGGGTCTGGATCGAGGACGGCGTGATCCATTTCAAGGCGGAGGCGTCCGCATGGACGCCCTCGGCCGTGCAGCTGCAACAGGTCTGGGTCGATCCCGAGGTTCGCTGCCGCGGCTACGCGAAGCGCGCGATGCGCGATCTGTGTCGCAGCCTGCTCGAGCACGTGCCGTTCGTGTGCCTTTTCGTCAGACCCGAGAACGAGCCGGCGATCCGCGTCTACGAGGGCATCGGCATGCGGCGCACCATCTCGTATCGCTCGCTGATCTTCTGAGCGCCGAAGGCGCTCGTGGTCGTTCCGGAACGCTCGGCGGAGCTGACGACCGCAACCGGCATGAATGCCGGTTGCTCGGTGCCGGGCACCTACACTCACCGCGTGGACACCGCCGCGTTGCGCGCGCGGATCGAGGAGCACGTGCGCCGGCACGACCTGATCGCGCCGGGTGGAGAGATCTGCTGCCTCGTCTCGGGCGGCGCCGACTCGGCGTGCCTCTGGCACGCGCTGAACGCGCTCGGGTATCGCGTCTCGGCGATTCACGTGAATCACCGGCTGCGCGGCGACGAGTCCGAAGCGGATGCCCGCTTTTGCCGAGACGTGCTCGGTGCCGAGGTGGTCGAGCTCGAGGGCGCAGGGTTGAGCGAGGCCGGCCTCCGCACGCAGCGCTACTCCGTCGCGCGCGACCGGTTGCGCGCGACCGGGCACACGGCCTCGGACCAGGTCGAGACGATCCTGTACCGCCTCGCCTCGCGCGGCACCGCGACGGGCATGGAGCCGCGCCGCGAGGACGGAGTCGTCCGGCCGCTTCTCACGGTGTGGAGGCAGGAGACCGCCGCCTACTGCCTCGCCGAGGGGCTCGAGTTCCGCACCGACTCGTCGAACCCCGAGACGAAGCGCGGGCTGATCCGCGACGAGGTGCTGCCGCTCCTGCGCCGGCTGCACCCCGGCGCCGACGCGAACATCCTGCGCGCGCTCGACAGACGTGAGACGCTTCCGCCCGTGCTCGCGGAGCTCATCGCGTCGCCGGCAGGCTCGATGCGCGTCGACCTCGGCGGCGGCCTCCAGGCCGTGCGCGAGTACGAGCGGCTCTGGCTCGAGCGCGGCCCGGTCGAGCTCGAGGGCGAGGTCTCGTGGGGACCGTGGCGGATCAGCTCCCCGTTGGCAGGGCTTAAGGTACGGGGCTGGAGGCCCGGCGACCGGCTGGCCGGGCGCACGAAGAAGATCCAGGACGTGTTCGTCGACGCGAAGATCCCGAAATCCGACCGCGAAGCGTGGCCGCTCGTCGTGCGCGGCGACGAGGTGATCGCCGTGCCCGGGATCGTCGAGCACGCCGACGTTCAGGCAGTGCGCGACGCATGAGCGCAACCGAGCTCGAGCGCGCGGTCACCGACGTCCTGATCGACCAGGACACGCTGCAGCGGCGCATCACCGAGCTCGGCGAGGAGATCTCGGCCGACTACGCGGGGCGCGACCTGCTCCTCGTCGGCGTCCTCAAAGGGGCCGTCTTCTTCATGGCCGACCTGATGCGCGGGCTGACGATCCCGTGCGAGATCGACTTCATGGCCATCTCGAGCTACGGCGACTCGACGGACTCCTCGGGCGTCGTGCGGATCCTCAAGGACCTCGACCTGAACATCGAGGGGCGCGACGTCCTCGTCGTCGAGGACATCATCGACTCCGGCCTCACGCTCTCCTACCTGATGCGGAACCTCGAGGCCAGGGAGCCCGCGAGCCTCGAGATCTGCGCCCTCCTGACGAAGCCGGAGCGCCGGGAGATCGAGGTCCCCGTCCGTTACGTGGGGTTCGAGATCCCGAATCGATTCGTGATCGGCTACGGTCTGGACTTCGCCGAGCGCTACCGGAACCTGCCCTACGTGGGCGTGCTCGACCCGAGCCTCATCCAGGAAGGGGCATAACCGGCCCCGCCGAATCCGAGTTGACGCAGTAGAACTCAGGTACCCTGCCGGGGAGGCCTCGCTTGAACCGTTTCTTTCGCAGCGCGCTCTTCCCGCTGATCATCATCGCAGCGTTGGTCTGGCTGGCCCTGCAGACGCTCGGCGGCGGCGGCCAGAAGTCCACGGCGTGGACCACCTCCCAGGCGTATCAGCAGGTTCGGGACAATCCCCGCGACGTCAGCCAGGTCACGATCGACCCGAACAAGCAGTCGCTCTCGCTCGTCGTCGGCGACAAGAAGTACAGCGTCCACTACGCGACCGACCAGTCCGAGGCCGCCCTCGAGAAGGTCATGATCGCGAACAACGTCAGCTTCAACTCGAAGGGCATCGGCTCGTCGCCCTGGTGGTCGATCCTCACCTCGCTGCTCCCCTTCGTCCTCTTGTTCGGTTTCTGGATCTTCCTGATGAACCAGGTACAGGGCGGCGGCTCGAAGGTGATGAGCTTCGGCAAGTCGCGCGCGAAGCGGATGACGCCGGACTCCCCGAAGATCGGCTTCAAGGACGTCGCCGGCGTCGACGAGGCGGTCGAGGAGCTCGGCGAGATCAAGGAGTTCCTGGAGAACCCGAAGAAGTTCCAGGCGCTCGGCGCGCGCATCCCGAAGGGCGTTCTGCTCTACGGTCCTCCCGGCACAGGTAAGACGCTGCTGGCTCGCGCGGTCGCGGGCGAGGCGGGCGTGCCGTTCTTCTCCATCTCCGGCTCCGACTTCGTCGAGATGTTCGTCGGCGTCGGCGCCTCGCGTGTGCGCGACCTCTTCGAGCAGGCGAAGCAGGCCGCGCCCTGCATCGTCTTCATGGACGAGATCGACGCCGTCGGCCGCCATCGCGGCGCCGGCCTCGGCGGCGGCCACGACGAGCGCGAGCAGACGCTGAACCAGCTGCTCGTCGAGATGGACGGCTTCGAGATGAAGGACAACATCATCCTCATCGCCGCCACGAACCGCCCCGACATCCTCGATCCGGCGCTGCTGCGCCCGGGGCGCTTCGACCGCCAGATCGTCGTCGACCGGCCCGACCGCGTCGGCCGGCGCAAGATCCTCGAGGTGCACACGAAGGGCAAGCCGCTCGCTCCCGAGATCGACCTCGACACGCTCGCATCGGGCACCCCGGGCTTCACGGGCGCCGACCTCGCGAACCTCGTCAACGAGGCCGCGCTGCTCGCCGCGCGCCGCGGGAAGAAGATCATCGAGCAGGACGAGCTCGAGGAAGGGATCATGCGCGTCATCGCGGGGCCGGAGAAGAAGGCCCGCCTCCTCTCGGAGCACGAGCGGAAGATCACGGCGTACCACGAGATGGGCCACGCGATCGTCGGCCACTTCCTCGAGCACACCGACCCGGTGCACAAGATCACGATCGTCTCGCGCGGGCAGGCGCTCGGCCTCACGATCTCGCTGCCGACGGAGGATCGCTACCTGACGACGCGCACGGCGCTGATGCACCAGATGGCAATGACCCTCGGCGGCCGGGCCGCGGAGGAGATCGTGTTCCACGAGGTGACGACCGGCGCGGCGAACGACCTCGAGAAGGTCACGTCGACGTCGAAGTCGATGATCATGCGCTTCGGCATGAGCGAGAAGCTCGGCCCGCGCGTCCTCGGCCGCGGCCACGACCAGCCGTTCCTCGGCCGCGACTACGGCGCTGAGGCCGACTACTCCGAGGAGATCGCCCGCGAGATCGACGACGAGATCCGGCGCGTGATCGAGGAGTCGCACGAGCTCGCGCTGTCGGTGCTGCGCGACCACATGGGGCAGTTGCACACGATCTCGCAGATCCTCATCGAGCGCGAGACCATCGACCGCGACCAGTTCGAGCGGCTCCTCGCGGGCGAGGACGAGACCGCGGTGTTCCCGGACGAGACGGTTCCGGCCGGCGAGGAGAAGCCGCAGGCCGAGCCGAAGCGCGAGCGCCAGCCGCGCCCGCGCCCGTTCCCGCTCCCCGGCGCCACCATGCAGCCCCCGCCGGACCCCGCCAAGGGCTGAGCCTTCCGGCGAAAAGCTTGCGCTTTTCCCCGGCGTGAGCTGAACTCCGCGCGCCGGAGAGCGCGGTCTCCGGCGCGCTCCGTGCCTACTGTGCAACCAGGTTGCTCCGCAACCTGGTTGCAGGTTTCGGAGCGCCCGGCAGTGAGGACGACCGCAACCAGGTTGAAAACCTGGCTGCGGTTGAGCGGTTGGTGTCTGACTCCGCCGAAGGCGGTGTCTGACACCGCTTTTCGGAAAACGCGGTCTCCGGCGCGCTACGTGCCTACCGTGCAACCAGGTTGCTCCGCAACCTGGTTGCAGGGTTTCGGGGGCCGGTTGGTGTCTGACTCCGCCGAAGGCGGTGTCTGACACCGCTTTTCCGAGCGCGGTGCCTATTGCTGCAACCTGGTTGCTCCGCAACCTGGTTGCATTCGCACGGTGATCCCGCTCGAGGAGCGCTTCCCGCGGCCGTCCGTGATGGGCGTCGTGAACGTCACGCCGGATTCGTTCTCCGACGGCGGCGTGCACCTCGACCCTGCGGTCGCCGCCGCTGCTGCGCGGCGGATGATCGACGAGGGCGCTGCGATCGTCGACGTCGGCGGCGAGTCGACGCGGCCCGGGTCTGAGGGCGTGTCGCTCGAGGAGGAGCTGGCGCGGGTCGTGCCCGTGCTCGAGGGCCTGCGCGGGGTTT
>DASSGL010000140.1:0-2048 GCA_035693525.1 Gaiellaceae bacterium
TCGCCGGCTGCCGCCGAGCTCGCGCAGCCTGCCGGCCGGCTCGCATCTGGGAGGGCCAAACGGAGCCGGGCGCCCTGGCTGGACAGGGCCGTGCCCGCCCTCGGGCCGGGCGCACCATTACCGCTTCGAGCTCCAGGCCCACAGCGCCTCGGGGAAGGTCCTGGCGGTGGCGCGCCTCGTCGGCCTCTACCGCCGCTGAGTGCTTGCCACGGGGATCCGGACGCGGCACACTCGCGCCGTGAGGGCGCGCGGTCCGCTCCTCCAGCTCGGCGGCGGGACGTTCATCACCGACGGCGGCATGGAAACGTCGCTGATCTTCCACGCCGGCTTCGACCTCCCCCTCTTCGCGTCGTTCGTGTTGCTCGAGGACGAATCGGGCCGGCGGGCGCTCCGCGAGTATCTCGACCACTTCGTCCGCATCGCGCGCGAGCACGACGTCGGCCTCGTGCTGGACACACCGACCTGGCGTGCGAGTGCGGATTGGGGCGCGCAGCTCGGCTATACCCCCGAGGCCCTCGCCGAGGTGAACCGCAACGGCGTTGCCTTCGTCGAGCGCGTTCGCGCCGACGCCGGGGACGGGATGACGATCGTCCTGTCCGGCGCGATCGGCCCGCGGCGAGACGCATATCTCGCCGACGACCGCATGAGCGCCGACGAGGCCGAGGGCTACCACCACGCACAGCTTGCGACGCTCGCAGACACCTCCGTCGATCTCGCCACGGCGTACACGCTCACGAACGCTTCGGAAGCAATAGGCATCGTGCGGGCGGCGAAGTCGGTGGGGCTCCCCGTCGCGATCGCGTTCACCGTCGAGACCGACGGCCGCCTTCCCGATGGGCAGCCGCTACGCGAGGCGATCGACGAGGTCGACACGGCCACCGATCGAGGCGCGGCGTACTTCCTGATCAACTGCGCCCACCCGAGCCACTTCGCAAACGTCCTCCCCGCGCTCGGCGCGACGGGCGAGCGGATCCACGGCCTGCGCGCCAACGCGTCGGCGAAGAGCCATGCCGAGCTCGACGAGTCGGAGACGCTCGACGACGGCGACCCGGAGGAGCTCGCGGCGGACTACGCCTCGGTACGACGCTGGCTGCCGAGCCTGAACGTCGTCGGCGGCTGCTGCGGCACCGACCACCGGCACGTCGCCGCGATCTGCGGGACGTGGACCGGCGGCATCACGAGCTCTCGAGCGAAGCCAGGAGCCGCTGGGTGACGGTCAGGCTCGCTGACGCGTCGGCGAAGCGGCCGTCGCTCGCCATCGTCACTCGATAGGAGCCCGGGCGGAGCCTGAGCGGCGTGGTGAAACGACCGCGTGCGTCGATCTGTGGATGCGCGACCACCTTCCAATCGGTCCCGACACGTCGCTGCACCGTCACCAAGCTGCGAACCACAGGCCGGACGTTCCCGGAGAGCTCCTCGGTCCCGGTCGGCTCGACGTGCAGGATCGGCGTCACGGCGACGGCTACGACAGGCCCGGTGACGTCCTCGGCCGAGAGCCGGTAGAGCGTCGTCCCGCGGGGCTCGACGCTGACCTCCCGGCGTCCGACCACTGCCGACGCGAGCGTCTTCCACTGCCCCGCGCCGATGCGGCGCTGCAGCCGCGCCCGCCCGACGTTCGACGCGTCGAGCGAGAGCGCGATCTTGCCGCCGAAGGCGACCTGCACGCGATTCGGCACGAGCGTGAGCTCGCCGACGTCGAACCACGTCGATGCGAGACCGAGCTTCTGCTGGAACACGTCGCCGTCGATGCGGCGCGAGCCGAGCTGAACCGCCGCGACGCGACCGGACGGCGAGCGAACTACGCTCACCCCGGCCGACCGTGCGTGGAGCCGGCGCGCAATGCGCTGCGCGTCGAGCACGATCGGCCCCCAGACATGGTGGGGCGACCGCGCGTCGTAGGGATCGTCGACCGACCGCAGGTACGGGACGTGTCCGTACGCGGGCCACACGTCCCCGACATCGGCAGTGCGACCGCCGGAGGTCGAGAAGAAGAAGGTCGTCGCAACGTGCCCGTTCCAGGTCAGGACCTTGCCGGCCGTTTTCGCAAC
>DASSGL010000141.1:0-7853 GCA_035693525.1 Gaiellaceae bacterium
GGCGGCGCGGGGTGGACGCGCGCGACCTCGGAGGCGATGCGAACGTTCGTCGAGGAGAACGCGCTGCCGGCCGGTGCGGCATTCCGCCGCCAGGATGCGCTCGACAACGACTCGTCGAGCTACGTCGGCGACGTCGGCATCGGCGTCAACCCGAAGCTCGCCGAGCGCGTGCGTGCCGCCGATCTGCTGCTCGCCGTCGGCCCGCGGCTCGGTGAGATGACGACCTCCGGCTACACGCTCGTCCGAGATCAACGACTCGTGCACGTTCATCCCGGTGCCGAGGAGCTCGGGCGCGTCTACCGGCCGGAGTTGCCGATCCTCTCCGGCGTCGAGCCGTTCGCCCGAGCCGTCTCGAGCCTGCGCGTGGAACCACGCTGGCGGGAGTGGACGGCCGCGGCGCGCACGGACTACGACGAGTGGCAGCGGCACACGCCGAGGCCCGGCGCCGTCGACCTCGCCGAGTGCATCGCGCACCTTCGCGACCGCGTGCCGCACGCGATCGTCGCGAACGGAGCCGGCAACTTCACGGTATGGGTGCACCGCTTCTGGCGCTGGCACGAGTACGGGACGCAGCTCGCGCCGACGAGCGGCGCGATGGGGTACGGCGTGCCCGCCGCCGTGGCCGCGAAGCTCGTCCGCCCTGACGCGACCGTCCTCTGCTTCGCGGGCGACGGCGACTTCCTGATGGCCGGTCAGGAGCTCGCGACGGCCGTGCAATACGACCTGCCGATCGTCGTGCTCGTGGTCAACAACGGGATGTACGGAACGATCCGCATGCACCAGGAGCGCAACTATCCGGGCCGCGTCATCGGCACGGATCTCGTCAACCCGGACTTCGCCGCATACGCACGGTCATTCGGCGCCTTCGGCGAGGTCGTGACCGAGACGGACGCATTCGCAGAGGCTTTCGAGCGCGCGCTTGCGAGCGGCGGGCCGGCGCTGCTCGAGCTGCGAACCGACCCCGAAGCCATCACGCCCCGGACGACGCTGACGGCGATCCGCGAAGGTCGCTGAAGCGTGCGCGAGGAGATTCGCGTACCCGGCCTCGCGCCGCCGTTCAGCCATTACACCGATGCCGTCCGGGTCGACGACCTGCTCTTCGTTTCCGGTTGCATCGCCGTCGACGCCGAAGGCAACCTCGTCGGCGGCGAAGACGTCGTCGCACAGGCAAGGCAGGTCTTCGCGAACCTCGGGGCCGTCCTCGCTGCCGCAGGTGCGACGTTCGCCGACGTCGCGAAGGTCACGGTCTTCCTCGTCGACATCGACGACCGGGTGCGCATCAACCCGGTGCGCGAGGAGTTCTTCGGCGAGACGCGGCCGGCGAGCACGCTCGTCGAGGTCGGAAGCCTCGTGCTGCCCGGCGCGAAGGTCGAGATCGAGCTCGTAGCCCGAATCCCATGAGCGACTCCTGGAACGCGGTCATCACGGAGATCGACCCGCAGCCGCCCCGCCCGGGGCCGCTCCACGGGATGCGCCTGCTCGTGAAGGATCTGATCGACGTCGCCGGCGTCCGTACGACCTACGGCTCGGCGATCTACGCCGACCACGTGCCGACGCGCACCGCGAGCTCGGTCGAGCGCCTCGTCGCGACCGGCGCCGTCCTCGTCGGGAAGGCGAACCTGCACGAGTTCGCCTGGGGAGTGACGAGCCAGAACCCGTGGTACGGCACTGTGCAGAACCCGGCGCGTTTGGGCCGAACGACCGGCGGGTCGTCGGGCGGCAATGCGGCGGCGCTCGCTGCCGGGCTCTGCGACCTCGGGCTCGGGACCGACACCGGCTGCTCGGTCCGGCTGCCCGCAGCCTGCTGCGGCGTCGTCGGGCTGAAGCCGTCCTTCGGCCGCATTCCGCTCGACGGCGTCTTCCCGCTCTGCCCCAGCTTCGACACCGTCGGGCCGATGGCACGCACCGTTGCCGATGTCGCTCTGGCGTGGTCCGTGCTCGCGGGCGCGCCGGTGCCCGAGCCGCGCCTCGAGGGTCTCGAGATCGGCCTGCTGACGAAGCCGCCGTCGGTTGGCGGCGCGTCGCTGCCGTCGAACCGCGCCGCTGAGCGTTTCGTCGAGCGGCTCGAGTCGCTCGGCGCCCGCGTTCGCGAGATCGAGATCCCCGAGCCCGAGGCCGACACGTGGCCGCTCTTCTTCCACGAGGCAGCCGAGTCGCACCGGGACACGTTTCCCGCGCGGGCGGCCGAGTACGGCGACAACGTGCGCTCGAAGCTCGAGCAGGCGAAGGCCGTCGATCCGGCGGCGGTCGACGCGGCGCGCGCTTCGGTGCGGAGCTGGCGGGAGTACGCGCCGCCCGTCGACCTCTACGTCGCGCCGGTGCTCGGGATCGACCTGCCGCCGGTGGACTGCGACGAGCTCGAGGTGCGTCTGCCGCTGAGCGCGTTCCTGCGGCCGTTCAACGTCCTCGGCTGGGCCGGCCTCGCGATCGGCGACCTGCAGCTCGTCGCGCCGACCGACGAAGTCGTGCTCGCCGCGGGACTCGCATGGGAGCGGGCTACCTGATTGCGAGGTGCAACGCGCCGAAAGGCTGCAACCAGGTTGCATTGCAACCTGGTTGCATGGGTCGGGTCTCGACCTCGTCATGAAACCGGTTTCGGTTCTGGTGTCTGACACCGCTTTTCGGTCGGCCTGAGAAGCGGTGCCCGGCTCCCGCGCAGCGGGTGCCTGGCACCAGAACGGCGGGGCCAGGCGCCCGACCTCGTCTACGGGGTGATGTCCTGGATCGACCCCGCCGGCGGAAGCTTCGTGTCGATCGCCGCTCCGAACGCCGAGAACCGGCCGTCGATCGAGATGCGCGTGCCCTTCGGCGTCGCGTACGTGACGAGCACGCGGCGGACTCGGCTCGCGTCGTCGAGCCAGTAGCTCGCGAGGAAGGGCCCGGCGGGATAGTCGTTCGCGAGCGCCGACCTGACGCCGGCGCGAGCGTTCGAGGGAGTCGCCGCGACGACACGTGCCGGGTCGACCTCGCCGTTGTACTGCGTGACCCGCTCTCCTGCGACCTCGAGCTCGCCGATGCGCGCGGCGCGCCGTACGCCGTCGGGCAGGCGGACGAGGACTCCGATGTGCGCCAGCTCGTCGGGGTGTTGAGTGCGCTCTCTCGCCGACAGGCGACGGGTGTCGAGCTTCGTCCAAGGTCGTACGCTCCGGTCGTTCATCGCCCGGTCGACGTTCGCATTCGTATACGTCCACGGCCCGACGACGACCACCTCCTGCGGTATCGCACCGCCGGGCAGGAGCTTGTAGATGTGCGCACGCCGCGCTCCGAAGGAGATCTGCCCCGTCTCGCTCGACTGGATATCGCGCGCGCCGACTCGGGCGCCGACGAGAAGGGTGAATCGTGCAGTCCGCTCGCCGACGGTTGCCGCCGTCGCCGACGACGGATCGGGGCCGCTCGGCTTCGTCGCGCCACCGCACCCGGCGAGCGCGGCCGCCGCAACGAGAAAAAGGAGGGCACGCCGCATCGGCGCGCACTCTAGAGATGAATCGTCTCGGCTCCGCGCGGCCGCGGACGACCCTCGGACCGCAGCACCTCGACGAATGCGGCGCCGCTCGGCGAGAGCGTCGTGCGGGCGTAGACGGCGACGTCGCGGATGAGCGGCGGGTCGAGGTGCAGGACGCGGCCCTCGATGCCGGGAAGGACGATGTTGTCGGGGACGAGCGCCGGCCCGATCCCGGCCGACGCGAGCCGCGCGGCCCCTTCGGCCTGGGACGTCCGCACCGTCCCGCGGGGGCTGAACCCCGCGCGACGGCAGACCTCCTCGAGGATGCCCGCGAGCCCGTGGTCAGGGTGGTAGAGCACCCATTCGCGATCGGCGAGCTGCTCGAGCGAGACTGCGCCGCGGCGGGCGAGCGGGTCGTCGGGCGGCGCGACGATGACGAACTCCTCCCAGGACACCGGCTCGAGCAGGCCGTCCCACGTTCGCAGCGGGAGCGGGCCGATCGCGAAGTCTGCGATGCCCTGCTCGACCGCCTGCTCGAGCAGCGTCCGGTGCCGGAACTCCTGCAGCCGGACACCGATGTTCGGGTGGCGCTCGTGCCACCGCCGGATGTAGCGCGGAAGGAGGCCGACCGCCATGGAGAGCACGGTGGCGATCTCGAGGTCGCCGCTCTCGAGCGCGAGGGCGGCGCGCGCCGCGCGACGGCCGCGCTCGACAGCGCGGACAGCGGCGCGGGCCTCCGGGAGGAGTGAGCGGCCCGCCGGCGTCAGCGAGATGCCGCGCGGGTGGCGCTCGAGGACGGCGCCGCCGAGCTCTTCCTCGAGGGCGCGGATGTGTTGCGAGAGCGAGGGCTGTGCGATGCCGATGCGCCGTGCCGCGCGCGTGAACGAGCCGTCCTCGACGACCGCGACGAAACACGTGAGCTGGCGGACGTTCATAGCCGAAGCCTATTGCTCCGAGTGGATTCGTCTACTTGATCTATGGGCTTGAATCGAGAAAACTTGGCCTCGGTGAGGGCAACGGGGCTCAACCACGTGAGCATCTCCGCACGTGATCTCGAGGAGTCGACGCGGTTCTACGAGGAGGTGCTCGGGCTCGAGCGGATCCCGACGCCGCGTTTCCGGTCACCGGTGCAGTGGCTGCGCGTGGGCGACCTCCAGCTCCACCTCTTCCTCGACGACGGGCCGGTGCCGACCCGTCACCATCTCGGGCTCACGATCGACGACTTCGACGCCGCCTACCGGGCGGTCAAGGAGCGGGCGTCGGAGTCCTGGGGCTGGCAGCTCGTCGAGCTCCCGTCGCGGCAGCTGCAGCTCTACTTCCTGGACCCGGCCGACAACCTGATCGAGCTCAACTGGCCGGACGCCGATCTGATCGACCGCTCGCGTTACCCGGAGCTCCGGCGGCTCGCGGACTACGTCGAGCAGGGGCCGGCGAACGAGGGAGCGGCCCTCTACCTGGTGCAGGTCTGAGTGGAGGCGCCGCTGCGGCAGCCCGCACGCGTGCGCGGCCTGCGGCTCACCCGCACCCAGATCCGCGCTCTGCGGATCGCGGGCGTCGTCCTGCTCGCGCTCGCCCTGCTCTTCCCGCTCGTCTGGGTGCTCTTCCTCGCGCCGACGACCGGCGCGGGCGCCACCTCGTTCGGATCGGCGGTCCACGATCCGAAGGACTTCCTCATCACCCTTCTCAACGGGATCACCGCCGCCGGCCTCTACTTCGTCGTCGCCAGCGGCTTCACGCTCATCTTCGGCCTCATGCGCGTCGTGAACATGGCGCACGGTGCGTTCTTCCTCTTCGGCGGCTACGTCGCGCTCAAGCTGCAACGCCATCTCGTCGGCGAGGGCGGCGCCTTCGGCCTGACGAGCTCGCAGGTGAACCTGACGAACTGGATCGTCCCCGCAATCGTCGCGACGGCGGTCGTCGGTGCGATGGGTCTCGTCATGCAGCAGCTCTTCCTCCGCTGGAACCAGGGCCAGGACCTGCGCCAGGCGCTCATCACGATCGCGGTCTCGATCATCCTCGCCGACCAGATGCTCGCCCATTTCGGCGGCGTCGCAGAGGACATCGCGTGGCCCCGGAACTTCGACAAGTTCGTCAACTTCCACGTCTACGGCATCCAGTACACGCTCACGCGACTCGTCATCCTCGCCATCGCCGGCGGGATCGGGGTGCTCCTGTGGCTGTGGCTGAAGCGAACGCGGACCGGCATGGTCATCCGCGCCGGCGTCGACGACCGCGCGATGGTCTCGGCGCTCGGCGTCAACATCCAGCTCACGTTCGCGATCGCGTTCTTCGTCGGGTCGGGGCTCGCCGGGCTAGGCGGGGTCATCGGCGGCTCGTTTGCCGGGCTCGCTCCGGGCGTCGACGCCAACTGGCTCCTGTATTCGCTCGTCGTAGTGATCATCGGAGGGATGGGGTCACTCGGAGGGGCGGCCGTGGGCTCGCTCCTGGTCGGCCTGACGACGAACTTCGCGGCGTCGTACCTGCCGGCGAACTACACGTACTACTCCATCATCTTCACGTTCGTGCTCGTCGCGGTCGTGCTCGCGGTGCGGCCGAACGGTCTCTTCGGCAGGCCCGCGTGACTCGCCTCGTGTCAGCGGATCGCGTCGTCGGGACCGTCGCGCTCGTCTTCGCCGCGATCGCGCCGGCCGTCGTCAACGCGTACTGGGTCGGTGCACTCCTGACGCAGATGCTCTTCCTCGGGATCGTCGCGGCGAGCCTGATCTTCCTATCCGCATATGGCGGCATGGTGTCGCTCGCGCAGGTCTCGATCTTCGGGATCGCCGGCTTCGTGCTCGGCAACGTCACCACGAACGGGAACACGAAGGGGCTGAACCTCGGCTGGGATCCATGGCTCGGCGTCGTGCTCGCACTCGCCATCGCGGTCGGGGTGGGCCTCCTCTTCGGCGCGCTCGCGAGCCGCAGCGTCGGGATCTACTTCCTCATGATCACGCTCACCTACGCGGTGATCGCCAACCTCTTCTTCGGGCAGGTGACGTCGGTCTCGGGGTTCGGCGGCATCAGCGGCATCCCCACGCCGCACATCGTCGGGAGCCCGGACGCGCACCCGAACCGCCTCTACTACATCTCGCTCGTCACCGCTCTCGTCGTCTACGTCGTCCTGCGCTACGTCGTGCGCGCGCCGGTCGGGCTGACGCTCCAGGGTCTGCGCGACGACCCGATCCGCATGTCCTCGCTCGGGTACAACGTCCCGCTCCACCGCACGGTCGCCTTCGCGTTTGCGGCACTCGTGGCCGGTATCGGCGGCGTGCTCTTCGCCTGGTGGAACGCGCACATCGACCCCGCGTCGATCGACCTGACCGCGACGATCGACGTGCTCGTGATCGCAGTCGTCGGCGGGCTCTACCGCCTCGAGGGCGCGTGGGTCGGGGCGCTCTTCTTCGTCATCGTCAACAACTACTCCCAGCGGATCGGCTTCATCGGCGATCGCTTCCACACGCTGATCGGAGCGATCTTCCTCGCGATCGTGCTCGTGTCGCCCGGCGGGCTGATCGGGCTCTGGGAACGCTTTGTCAATCTCTTCTCCGGGCGTCGCCGCGGGCCGCTCGACCGCAATCCGGTCGAGCTCGGACACGCGGAGCCCAGCGTCTGAAAGGGGGACTGCCTGCGACGACCTGCACGGGATGATCCAGAAAAGGCTCCGGACCGGTTCAACGAGGAACCACACCTTGGCCCAAAGGAGGGCGAACAGCATGGGTTTCGGGAAGAGAAGGCGGAGGGTGATCCCCTTCGCGGTGCTCGCGGTGGCGGCGGCCGCGGTAGCCGCATCGACGGCCACCGCGCGGACGACGGCGACGCCGATCAAGATCGCCGTCCTGTCCGACTGTCAGGGCGCGTTCGGCTCGTTCGACAACCAGGACCTGGCCGGAGTCGTGTCGGCCATGTCGGAGTACGCGGGTGCAAAGCCGAAGAATCCGAACAAGCCGCGAGACGGCTGGACGGGAGGCTCGATCGGCGGGCATCCGCTCAAGCTCGTCGGCGTCGGTTGCGGAAACGACCGCGCGGATACGGCGATCAAGGAGACCAAGCGGCTCATGGAGCAGCTCGGGGCGGACATCATGATCGGCCCGCTCTCCGGCGACGAGTCGATCGCGGTCGCGAACTATGCCAAGCAGCATCCCACCAAGACGTTCGTCGACGGCTCAGCGGGAGCGCAGGACACGACGCTCAAGGTGCGGGCGAAGAACTTCTTCCGCTTCAACGGCGACGGTGCGCAATGGAACGCCGGTCTCGGCGACCTCGCGTACAACAAGCTCGGCTGGAAGACGGCTGCGGTCGTCGCCGACGACTACAGCTTCGCCTGGACGTCGGCGGCCGGCTTCGTCGCCGAGTTCTGCGGCGTGGGCGGCAAGGTGACGAAGCGCGTGTACCCGCCGCTCAACACGACGGA
>DASSGL010000142.1:0-2274 GCA_035693525.1 Gaiellaceae bacterium
GCGCTCCGCGAGCGCCTCTGGGTCGGGCCCGTCGAACATCTTCCAGTTGGCGGCCACGAGCACGGGCATTGATCCTACGGTTCGCAACCTGCCTCCAGCCAGGTGAGGTTAAGCCGAGGGAATCGCCGCCACGCCGGGCAGCTCCTTGCCCTCGAGCAGCTCGAGGCTCGCGCCGCCGCCCGTCGAGACCCACGTGATGCGCTCGGCGAGGCCGAGCTCGTTGAGCGCGCGGACGGAGTCTGCGCCGCCGACGACCGAGAACGCGTCCTCGTTCGCGGCGACCGCCTGCGCGACCGCCTTCGTCCCGGCGGCGAAGCGCGGCCACTCGAAGACGCCCATCGGCCCGTTCCAGAAGATCGTTCGTGCGCCTGCGAGCTCGCCGGCGAACCGCTCGCGGGTCTCCGGGCCGATGTCGAGGCCGAGCCAGCCGTCCGGAAGGCCGTCGAACGGAAACGTGCCGGACTCCGAGTCCTCGGCGAACGTCGCCGCCCCGATCACGTCGCTCGGTAGGACGACGTCGAAGTCGAGCGGGTTCTCGACGCGCATCTGCTCGGCCATCTTCCCGCCGATCAGAACCGCGTCCGCACGCCCGCCCAGGTTCTGCAGCACGCCGAGCTTGTCCTCGACCTTCGCACCGCCGGAGACGAGCAGGAACGGCCGCTCGACCTCGCCGAGGAGCACGCCGAGGTGCTCGAGCTCCGCGAGAAGGAGCAGGCCCGCGTACGCGGCCAAGAGCCGCGCGACGCCCTCAGTCGACGCGTGCGCACGGTGCGCGGAGCCGAACGCGTCGTTCACGTAGAGATCGCAGCCGTCGGCGAGCCGCTGCGCGAACGCCGGGTCGTTCTTCGTCTCCCCCGGGTCGAACCGCGTGTTCTCGAGCACGCGCACCCGCTCGTCGGGCAGCAGCTCGCGCAGCCTTCGCTCGACCGGCGCCATTGCGAACGCGGCGCGATCCTCCTCGGTCGTCGGCCGGCCGAGATGCGAGCAGACTCGCACCTCGCGCGCGCCGGACTCGAGCAGGAGGGAAAGCGTGGGGAGCGACGCGCGAATGCGCGTGTCGTCGGCCACCTCGCCTGCCTCGAGCGGGACGTTCAGGTCCGCCCGGACCAGGACGACCTTGTCCGCGACCTCTGCGTCGCGGACCGAGCGCGGGATCCGCATCAGGCTGCGACGGTCGCCGGCATCGTCACGCCGATCTTCGCGACGAGGTCCACGAGCCGGCAGCTGTAGCCCCACTCGTTGTCGTACCAGCTGAAGACCTTCACGAGGTTGCCGTTCACCATCGTCAGGTCGCTGTCGAAGACCGACGAGTACGAGGAATGGATGATGTCCGTGGAGACGAGGGCCTCGTCCGAGTACTGAAGGATGCCCTCGAGGTCGCCCGTGTCGGCCTTCGAGCGGAACAGCTCGTTCACCTCGTCCTTCGACGTCTCGCGCGCGACCTGCACGACGAGGTCGACGATCGACCCGGTCGGCACAGGGGCGCGCATGGACATGCCGTCGACCTTGCCCTTGAGGTCGGGGAGCACGATCCCGATGGCCCGGGCGGCGCCGGTCGAGGTCGGAATGAGGTTGATCGCAGCGGCGCGGGCACGGCGCAGGTCTTTATGGGGGAGGTCGAGCGTCCGCTGGTCGTTCGTGTATGCGTGAATCGTGGTCATGAAGCCGTGCTCGATCGTGTAGGCCTCGTGCAGCAGCTTCGCGACCGGCGCGACGCAATTCGTCGTGCACGACGCGTTCGAGATGATGTGGTGCTGCTCCGGGTCGTACTCGCCGTCGTTGACGCCCAGGACGACCGTGAGGTCGGGATCGGTCGCCGGCGCGGAGATGACGACCTTTCTAGCGCCCGCATCCAGGTGCTTCTGGGCGGATTCCCGGTCGGTGAAGAACCCCGTCGACTCGATCGCGACGTCGACGCCGAGTTCGCTCCACGGGAGTTGAGCGGGATCCTTCTCCGAGACGAACTTGATCTCGCGGTCCCCGACGCGGATGAAGCCGTCGCCGGCCTCCACGGTGGCATCGAGCGGGCCCAGGACGGAGTCGTACTTGAGCAGGTGCGCCATCGTCGTCGTGTCGCCGATGTCGTTCGCCGCCACGATGTCGAAGTCCCCGCCGCGCTCGATCTGCGCGCGGAGGAAGTTCCGCCCGATCCTGCCGAAGCCGTTGATCCCGACCCTGATCTTTGCCATGTTGAGAGAGCCTTTCTCGTCGCCGTTTCTTCAGCGCCACTCTAGAGAAATGCCGGCACCGCGCCCGACACGAGCGGGCGCGGCA
>DASSGL010000143.1:0-16488 GCA_035693525.1 Gaiellaceae bacterium
CCCGCTCCCGGCGCCGGCAAAGCCGGCGCCTCCGCTCTTTGATGAGCTCCGTCGAGCCTACGCTCATGCCGGTGAGTGTACGACGACCCGCGGAGGCTGGAGGGGCGCCGCCTGTAGCGCCGCCCCTCCGCATCTCACCTACCTGCGCGTCGTTTCCTCGTCGCGCTCGATGCTTCCGGCGGACGCGCTGTCCCGGCTGAGCGGTGCCTCGCTCGTGTCCTCCACGAGCTCCTCGAAGAGCAAGCGGTAGTGCTGCATCGCCTGCCGGAGATCCTCCGTCGTCCCGTCGCCCATTGCGCTGTTGCGCGCAAGCCGGTGACCTTCCCGGTAGTTCTCGACCACCCGCGGATGGTCGACCGAGACGTCGGCCGCGCGCTGCTCGAAGTCGTTCATGGGATAGCCGCGGTCGCTCATCACCGACTGGATCAACATGTCGGCGTCGCGCACCGCGCCGTCCGGGTCGTCGACGAACCGCGCCTGGACGACGCGCCACTCGCCGACATACCGATCGCGGGCCGCCGTCGGCAGCGGCCGGATCTCGAGCTCTTGGCGACGGTCGGTCCGCGCTCGAAGCTCGGACTCCGCCTCGCGCTTGCTGTCGGTCGACTCCACGGTCCGGTCGTACTCGGGCCCGAACTGGTCGCGCAGCGAGCTCGAGCGTCGCGCGGTCGCGGCTCTCCACAGCACGGCCGCGAGCAGCACGATCGCGCCGGCGATGATCAACACCCATGCCCATGCAGGCATCGTCTCTCCTCCTCACGTCGTTTTCGACTAGGAGCAGGTAGAACGGACGGCCGCCGCTCGGAGATTCGCTCGTGCGCGGTTGCTCACGCGTAGTAGCGGAAGATGACCTCGGCGACGCAGACGGGCTTCTCGCCGCCTTCGCGCTCGACCGTGGCCGTCAGCTGTGCCTGATGGCCCCAGTCGGCCTCCTCGACGCTGTCGACGCGGAAGCTGCCGCGGACGCGTGAGCCGACCGGGACGGGCGCGGGAAAGCGCACCCTGTTGAGGCCGTAGTTCACTCCCATGCCGCCGTCTTGATGGGGAAGCACCTCGTAGGACATCGCGGGAAGCAGCGACAGCGTCAGGTATCCATGGGCGATGGTCGAGCCGAACGGGCCCTGCGCGGCCCGCTCGGGTTCGACGTGGATCCACTGCCGGTCGCCGGTTGCGGCGGCGAAGGCGTCGATCGTCTCCTGCGGAATCTCGATCCAGCTCGAAGGCCCGAACTCCGCGCCGGGCTGCAGCTCAGTCGTCATCGCCCCACCGTACGACACCCGCGGCCCACGTGCGGCCGATGCCGGTCGGAACTCGCCTCTGCCATAGTCGAAGCGATGTTCGACCACGTGACGATCCACGTCTCAGACCGGGTCGAGGCGGAGCGCTTCTACGAGACCGTCCTCGCGTCACTCGGCCGGTGGCCCACGTCGCGCAGCGAGGAGTTCACCGAGTGGGACGATTTCTCACTCGCGACGTCAGAGGGGCCGCCGACGACCCGCCTCCACGTCGGCTTCGCGGCCTCCACGCACGAGCTCGTGGACGCTTTCTGGCGAGCGGGCACGGCAGCCGGGTTCCGGAGCGACGGCGGGCCCGGCCCACGGGTCCGGTACGGCAACGACTACTACGGCAGCTTCCTGCTCGACCCGGACGGGAACAGCGCGGAGGCCGTCTACCACGGCTCGCTCCGCACGCGAGGCATCGTCGACCACGTCTGGATCCGCGTCGCGGACCTCGCGGCGGCGCGCGATTTCTACTCGCTTGTCGGCCGGTTCGCAGGATTCGGGTTGAAGCGAGAGGCGGACGATCCGCCGCGGGCGCGGTTCACGTCCGGAAACGGCTCGTTCTCGGTCGTCGACGACGGCCCGCCGGCGACGAACCTGCACGTGGCGTTCGCGGCGCCGGACGATGCGACGGTCGATGCGTTCCACGCCGCCGCGACGGCGGCCGGGTACCGCTCGAACGGTGCGCCCGGCGAGCGTGCCGTCTATCACCCCGGCTACTACGCCGCGTACGTCCTCGACCCCGACGGCTCGAACGTCGAGCTCGTGAAATCACCACCGCTAGAGCTGCGAGAGGGCGGTTCGGCAACCAGGCTTCAGCCTGGTTGCGGTCGTTCACACCGCGCGGGCGACGCAACGACTGCAACCTGCCTGAAGGCAGGTTGCGAAAACGCGATTCGGCAACCAGGTTGCGCAGCAACCTGGTTGCAGCTTTAGGCCGAGCGCTCGACCTGGTCGGGCTCGTCGTCGGCGAAGGTGCCTCCGCTCGTGACGAGGGTCGGGCGGATGCCCTGCGAGATCGTCTCCTTCGTGATCACGCACTTCGTGACGTCGCGGCGCGAAGGCAGCTCGAACATCACGTCGAGGAGCGCCGTCTCGATGATCGAGCGCAGGCCGCGCGCGCCCGTCTCCCGCTCGAGCGCCTTGTCCGAGATCTCCCAGAGCGCGTCGTCCGTGAAGACGAGCTCGATGCCGTCATACCCGAAGAAGCGGTCGTACTGCTTCACGAGCGCGTTCTTCGGCTCGGTGAGGATCTGCACGAGGTCCTCGCGTCGCAGCTGGTGCACGGCCGAGATCACCGGCAGACGGCCGATGAACTCGGGGATGAGGCCGAAGTTGAGCAGGTCCTCGGGCATGACCTGCGCGAGCAGCTCGCTCGCCTCGGTCGAGTTCTTCGAGCGCACGTTCGCTCCGAAGCCGACCGCGTTCTTGCCGATCCGGCGGCCGATGATCTTGTCGAGGCCCGCGAACGCACCGCCGCAGATGAAGAGGATGTTCGTCGTGTCGATCGAGAGGAACTCCTGGTGCGGGTGCTTGCGCCCGCCCTGCGGCGGCACCGACGCGACCGTTCCTTCGAGGATCTTCAGCAGCGCCTGCTGCACGCCTTCGCCCGAGACGTCCCGTGTGATCGACGGGTTGTCCGCCTTGCGGGCGATCTTGTCGACCTCGTCGATGTAGATGATCCCGGTCTCCGCCTTCTTGATGTCGAAGTCGGCGGCCTGGATCAACTTCAGGAGGATGTTCTCGACGTCCTCGCCGACGTAGCCGGCCTCTGTCAGCGCCGTCGCATCGGCAATCGCGAACGGGACGTTCAGGATCCGCGCCAGCGTCTGCGCGAGCAGCGTCTTGCCGCAGCCCGTCGGACCGAGCAGGAGGATATTCGACTTCTGGAGCTCGACGTCGTTGTCGTCGGAGCCCATCTGCACGCGCTTGTAGTGGTTGTAGACCGCGACCGAGAGCGTGCGCTTCGCCTCCTCTTGCGAGACGACGTAGTCGTTCAGCACCGCGTAGATGTCCCTCGGCCGAGGGAGGTTGTCGAGGTCGAGCTGCGTCGGAGTGGTGAGCTCCTCGTCGATGATCTCGTTACAGAGATCGATGCACTCGTCGCAGATGTAGACGCCCGGACCGGCGATCAGCTTCTTGACCTGTCGCTGGCTCTTCCCGCAGAAGCTGCAGAGAAGCTGCTCGTTTCCTTCGCTGGCCCTGGCCACCTCAGTCTCCTTTTACCCCGGAACGGCCGTCTCGTCTACCGGGAAGCGACGACCTGGTCGACGATCCCGTACTCCTGGGCCTCCTCGGCCGTCATGTAGTAGTCGCGCTCCATGTCCTTGGAGACCTTGTCGAGCGGCTGATTTGTGTGCTGGGCGATGATCTCCTCCAGGCGGCGCTTGAGATTGATCGTCTCACGCGCCTGGATCTCGATGTCGGTGCCCTGCCCCTGGAAGCCGCCGGACACCTGGTGGATCAGGATCTTCGAGTTCGGCAGCGCGATGCGCTTTCCCTCCGTGCCGGCCGCAAGAAGCAGCGCGCCCATCGACATCGCGATGCCGATGCAGTACGTCGCCACGTCCGGCTTGATGAACCGCATCGTGTCGTAGATCGCAAGCCCGGAGTAGACGGAGCCGCCCGGCGAGTTGATGTAGAGGTTGATGTCCTTGTCCGGATCTTCGGACTCGAGGTGGATCATCTGCGCGACGACGAGGTTCGCAACCTGATCGTCGATGGGCGTCCCGAGGAAGATGATGCGCTCGTTCAGGAGCCTCGAGTAGATGTCGAAGAACCGCTCGCCACGAGAGGTCTGCTCGATGACGGACGGAATGACCAAGTTCGACGGATGCGTCATGTGTTCAAGCTCCTTCAGCGTCGTCCCCTACTGGCCGGGGGTCCAGAGTTTCGTCTCGGGTTGCTGCTTTTCCTTTTCGGGAGTCCAGATCTGCTCGCGCGCCTCCGCAAGCTCGCGCGGGATGCGTTTGACCTCGGCCGCGATGCGCTTGAGCGCGTCACTGAGACGCAAGTCCTCGCGTAGCTGCTCGAAACGCCCGCTCTCGCGCAGGCGCCGCAGCTGCGCGTCGGGATCCTCGTCCAGGATCTCTGCCTGCTCGCGCACGAGCGACTCCACCCGTTCGTCGTCGACGACGATGCCGAGGCTGTCCGCAGCGGCCTCGAGCACGAGCTCGCGCGCAAGCGAGCGTGCGGCCTCTTCCTGGAGCCGCGCCACGAGCGCATCCGGCTCCTGTCCGGAGAGCGCGAGGTATGAGTCGAGCGTCACCCCCATGGCTTCGGCCCGTCGCGCGAGGCTCGTGATCATCGCGCGCGTGCGGTCGGCGACGAGCGCGCCGGAGGCCTGTACGTTCGAGGCGGCGACGAGCGCGTCGGCGACGTCCGCCTCGAACTGTGCCTCCACCTCGGCGCTGATCTCCTCGAGCAGGCGCTCTTCGATGTCCGCGCGCAGCTCCGCGAGCGTGTCGAACTCGCTTGCCGAGCGGGCCAACTCGTCGTCTATCTCGGGGAGCACCTTCTCCTTGATGGCCTTGACCGTCAGCGAGACCGTCTGCGTCGCGCCGTCCGCGAGCTCGAAAGTGACGTCCTTCGACTCGCCCTCGCTCATGCCGACGAGCGCCAGCTCGATCTCGTCGACGACCGTCCCGCGGCCGAGCTCGATCACGTAGTCGCGCCTCGTCTCGCCGCCCGGGGTCACGAGGTCGGCGATCACGGTGTCCTCCGGCTGGACCGGCCGTCCTTCGACCGGCACGAGCTCGGCGACCGTGTAGCGCAGCTCGTCGAGCTCTTCCTGCACGAGCTCCTCCGGCACGCTGGGCTCGATCGCGCCCACCTCGAGGGTCGACCAATCCGGGAGCGCGGGCAGCGCTTGCACCGGGAACGTCGCGACGAATTCCCAGTCCTCGTGGTCGGACGCGGGTAGCTGAAAGTCGAACTCGGGCTGGGCGACGGGCCGTACGCGCGTCCGCGTCGCCGCGTTCCAGAACCACCCGCCGATGTGGCTCTCGACCGCTTCTGTCATCACGCGCTCGCGCCCGATCCTCTGCATGAGGACCTGCTGCGGCACCTTCCCCTTCCGGAAGCCGGGGATCTTGACCCGGTCGGCGAGATCGGACGTAGCGTGCTCGACGGCGTGATGGACGTCGTGCGACGGGACCTGAACCGTCATCCGCACACGGTTTTCCGCGAGTTCC
Organism: Gaiellaceae bacterium; assembly: GCA_035693525.1. Taxonomy (GTDB): domain Bacteria; phylum Actinomycetota; class Thermoleophilia; order Gaiellales; family Gaiellaceae; genus Palsa-739. The sequence goes on from DASSGL010000143.1 coordinate 5,474, forward strand.
TCGACCTGGGCCTGCACCCGGTCATTCAAGCAGACCCCTTCTCCGCTGGGTCGCGTAGGCTCCGCGCGCGGTGAACCTCTACGTGCTGAGCCGCCACGGCCATACGACGCTGAACGTCGCGCGCCTCGTGAACGGCGACCCGGACGTCGTGGTGCCGCTGACGGCGGAGGGCCGAGCCGAGGCCGACCGCCTCGGCCAGCAGCTCGCGCATCTCCCGCTCGACCTGTGCGTGCAGACGCGCTTCGGGCGGGCGCAGGAGACGGCGGCGCTCGCGCTCGCCGGCCGCGCTGTGCCGGTGATCACCGAGCCGCTCCTCGACGACGTCGACATCGGCGAGCTGGAGGGAGTGGCGATCGGCGAATACCGCGCGTGGAAGCGGGCACACCGGCGCGACGAGCCGTTCCCGGGCGGCGAGAGCCTCGACGATGCCGCCCGCAGGTACGCGAGCGGCTTTCGCTCCGTGCTGGCTCGGCCGGAGCGGTGCGTGCTCGTCGTGTGCCACGAGATCCCGATCCGATACGCGCTGAACGCGGCGGACGGGTCCGACGACCTCGACGGACCTGAGCACACGATCCCGAACGCGACCCCCTACCTCTTCGACCGCCCGGCCCTCGAGCGCGCCGCGCAACGCATCGACGAGATCACCCGTTAAGGGAGAAGGGCGCCGCCGTCCGGCGCCGAACTGGAGACGGCAACCGAGGACGAATGAGCATCTGGACCGCAGCACTCATGACCGGGGTCGCGATGATCTGGATCGCGATGGTGGCCGCCGTGGCGTTTCGCGTGCGGACCTCGCGCTGGAACCATCCGATGCGGGCGAGAGGACTCGAACCTCCAAGGGCCGCGAGGCCCAACGGGACCTAAACCCGCCGCGTCTGCCAGTTCCGCCACGCCCGCGTGACAGGCGCAGCGTAACCGGGCGGGCCGGCGACCTGGCAGCCGCATCTAGACCGTCCTCGTAGAAGACGCGGGACGACCCGATTGCGGAGCGGGACGTTACGACATGCGTCCGACGGCATCGAGACGCGCAGTGTTTCTCGACCGACTACGTCGGGGATCAAGAGGTCGTGCTCGTGACTGCGGTCGCCACCTTCGGCTCCATCGCCGCCGCGGCAGTCTGCCTCGCCTACGCCCTCGCACGACGCTGAGGCGTGATGCCTTCCGACAACGTGAGCGCCCGGTTCGACTAGAGTCCGGCGCCGTGCCCGGAATGAGGCCCCAAGACGTCTACGAGCTCGTCAACGCCGGCGACCCGCGAATCTCGCCGGACGGGGGGCGCGTCGCCTACACCGTCACGAGCGTCGACGAGGAGGCGAACGACTCTCGCTCGGCCGTCTGGGTCGCCCCGCTCGACGGCTCTGGGGAGCCGCGCGCTTTTACGGCGGGAGAGAAGCGCGACACGACCCCGCGCTGGTCGCCCGACGGCAGGTGGCTCGCGTTCACGTCGAACCGGGGCGAGGAGAAGGCGCCCGCCGCGCTCTACGTGATCCCCGCCGAGGGCGGCGAGGCGCGCAAGCTGACGGACCAGAAGGAGAGCGTCGAGGCCGTTGCGTGGTCGCCCGACTCGACGCGACTCGCATTCACGGCGCGCGTCCGGGACGAAGCGTACGACGAGGAGGACGAGCGAAAGCGGGCCCCGCGCCGCTTCACGCGCATCTTCTTCAAGCTCGACAGCGTCGGCTGGATCGGCGATCGCAGAAAGCACGTCTTCGTCGTCGATCTCGAGACCGGTGAGACGACGCAGCTGACGAGAGGGGACTTCGAGCACGACAACCCCGCGTGGTCGCCCGACGGCAACCAGATCGCGTTCGACGGCTTCCGCAACGAGCACTGGGACACCGAGCTCATCAGCGGCATCTACACGGTGGATGCGGGCGGCGGCGAGCCGCGGGCCCTGACAGGCGACGAAGGCTCGTACGAAGCGCCGGCGTTCTCGCCCGACGGAACTCGAATCGCCTACAAGATGGTCGTCGAGGACGGCACCTACCCTCATCACGGCCAGATCGGCGTCATGGACACGGACGGCGGGGGCAAGCGCCTGCTCACCGAGTCCCTTGATCGGCAGTGTGCGCCGTTTCCCGACTCGCGGGAGCCGATCTGGATCGGCGAGCGCATCGTCTTCGCAGTCGAGGACGGCGGTAATACGCACCTCTACGACGTCGCGGCCGACGCCTCGTCTCCCCCGCAGCGAGTCGTGGGCGGCGAGCAGGCAATCTCGGCCTACGACGCGCGCGACGGCACGGTCGCGTACGTGGCGTCGACCTACACGACGATGCGCGAGGTCTACGCGGGGACGGATGGGAAGCGGCTGACGAACGTCGGCAGGGCGTTCGTCGAGGGACGCGAGCTGATCGAGCCGGAGCGCTTCACCGCGACCTCGCAGGACGGTTACGAGGTCGACGCGTGGATCTTCCGGCCCCCCGGCACGGTCGAGGGCACCCGATACCCGGCGATCCTCACGATCCACGGCGGTCCGTTCACGCAGTATGGTACGGGCTTCTTCGACGAGTTCCAGGTCATGGCTGCGGGCGGCTACGTCGTGCTCGCCTCGAACCCGCGCGGAGGCTCCGGCTATTCGGAAGAGCACGGGCGCGCGATTCGCGGGCCGGTCGGCGACGCGGGCCCGGGCTGGGGCGTACGCGACTACGAGGACGTGATGGCGGTCGTCGACACGGCGCTCGAGCGGTACGACTACGTCGACGGCGACCGGCTCGGCGTGATCGGGGGCTCGTACGGCGGCTTCATGACGTCCTGGATCGTCGGACACACGACTCGCTTCAAGGCCGCGATCTCGGAGCGTGCAGTCAACAACCTCGTCAGCATGTTCGGCTCGAGCGATCTGTTCTGGGTCTTCGAGCGGCAGTTCGGCGGCCCGCTCTGGGACAACGTCGACGCCTACATCGAGCGCTCACCGACGACGTACGCACGGGAGATCGAGACACCCGTGCTGGTCCTCCACTCGGAGCAGGACCTGCGGTGCAACATCGAGCAGGGAGAGCACCTCTTCACGCTGCTCCGGCTCCTCGGCAAGGAGGTGGAGATGCTGCGCTTCCCGTCCGAGAGCCACGAGCTCACTCGTGGCGGCTCTCCGCGCCACCGCGTCGCTCGCTTCGAAGCGGTGCTCGGCTGGTTCGACCGGTACTTGAAGGACTGACCGCGCGCTCTGACGCCTACCAGGCGTCCCAGTGCACCATCGTCTCGAGCGGCTCGCGCTTCCCGGCCTTGAAGTCGGTGCCGAGCGTGTACGCGACCGGGATCAGCGCGACCTGCGTCACCTCGTCGTAGGGGATGCCGAGGATCTCGGCTGCGCGCTCCTCGTGCATCAGGTGGAACGTCGTCCACACCGTGCCGAGCCCGCGCGCACGCGCAGCGAGCATGAACGACCAGGCGGCCGGGATGATCGAGCCGAACCTCGACGCCACGAGCGCGTTCGGCTTCCCCTCATAGCGGCCGGCCATGCAGGGGACCACGTGCACCGGCACCTCGTGGATGTGCTCCGCGAGGTGGACGACGGCCTCGCTGATGCGCAAGAGCTGGCCCTCGCGGGCACCGCCGCCGCGCTGCAGGTACGGGTACGCGACGTCCCGCCAGAGCTCGCCGAGCCCGGCGCGCTTGGCCGAATCGGTGACGACGACGAAGTGCCAGTTCTGCGAGTAGCCCGCCGTCGGGGCCTGCTGGGCGAGCTGCAGGCATTCCTCGAGCACCTGACGCTCGACAGGGCGGGTCAGGTCGAGCCGCTTTCGGACCGCGCGTGTGGTCGAGAGCAGCTCGTCCGGCGTCAGGTCGAGCGTCGCCATGGGAGTGATCGTAATCGGCTTCGAGGCGCGGCTCAGCAGGTGCGGCCGAAGCAAGCGAAGCCGCCCGAATGGCGGCGAGCGAGTGTGGCCCCGGGTGGAATCGAACCACCGCACGCAGCTTCGAAGGCTGCCGCTCTATCCGCTGAGCTACGGGGCCGTGTGTAGGCCGAAAGGGTAACGGCCCATTACGCGGGAACGGGCGCGCCGAACTTCCGCTTCAGGTACGCGAGGTACGGCCGCGCGTCGATCGTCGAGCCCGTCGCGTGCCGCAACAGCTCCTGGGGCACGTACTTCCGACCCTGCGAATGGATCTTCTCGCCGAGCCATTCGCGCAGCGGCCCGAACTCGCCGCGCTCGAGCTGGTCGTCGAGCCCGCCGAGCTCCTCGTCGGCCTTGTCCCAGATCTGGACCGACATGACGGTGCCGAGCAGATAGGTCGAGAAGTAGCCGATCAATCCCGCCGACCAGTGCATGTCCTGCAACACGCCGTGCGCGTGGTCCGGGACCTCGACGCCGAGGTACGAATCCATCTTCTCGGCCCATCGCTGCGGCAGGTCTTTGAGCTCGACCCTCCCGTTGACGATGTCCTGCTCGAGCTCGAAGCGAAGGATGACATGCATGCCGTACGTGACCTCGTCCGCGTCGATGCGGATGAGCGACGGCTCCGCCTTGTTGACCGCGGCGTAGAAGCGCTCGACGTCCACGGAGCCGAGCTGTTCCCGGAACCGTGTCTGCAGGCGCGGGTAGAAGAAGCGCCAGAACGGCAGGCTTCGCCCGACGAGGTTCTCCCAGAGCCGGCTCTGCGACTCGTGGATGCCGAGAGACGCGTGCTGACCCACCGGTAGATCCGCGTACTCGCGTGGGAGCTGGTGCGCGTAGAGCCCGTGGCCGTACTCGTGCATCGTCGCGAAGAGCGACCTCAGCTGGTCGCGGTAGTAGTGGGTCGTGATGCGGATGTCGTCGATGCCGGCTCCGGACGCGAACGGGTGCTCGGTCGGGTCGATTCGCCACGAGCTCGGGCGGTGGCCGAAGAGATCCGTGACCTCATAGTCGAGCGCGACCTGCTCGTCGATCGGGAAGTCGCCGGTGAGGAACGAGTCGTCGACCTCGCGGTCGCGGAGGCTCGCGATCAGCTCGACGAGCTCGGGCTTGATCTCGTCGAAGATGCGCCTCACCTCGGCGGTCTTCATCTCAGGCTCGAAGTCGTCGAGCAGGACGTCGTACGGCTCCTCCTGCTTCTCGAAGCAATCGACGTAGCGTCGCCGCAGCTCGACCTGCTGCTCGAGGACCGGTAGGAAGAGGTCGAAGCTCGAGTTGGCCTTCGCCTCTAGCCAGACCGGCGCGGCCTCGGCCGCCGCCCGCGCCATCTCGGCACGGAGCTCGACGGGCACCTGAACCGCCTTCCGGTAGTCGCGACGGGCGGTGCGGATGGTCGCCGCCTCCCACGAGTCGGGATCGAGCGAGTCGAGCCGGGGCTCGAGCTCGTCGATGAGCCTCCCGACCTCCGGGTCGACCAACCGCTCGTGCTGGAGCCGTTCGAGCAGCGCCATGTGCGCGCCGCGGTGGATGGTGCCGGCGGGCGGCATCATCGTCCGCTGGTCCCAGGCGAGCAGGGACGCGAGCGAGTCGAGCGCCGCGACATCGGCGAGGCGCGCGTTGAGCAGGTCGAGAGCGTCGGCCATGACGGCAAACCCTAGCCTGACGCTGACGGCGGAGCGACGGAGAAGGGTGGCGGAGGGGACTCGAACCCCCGACCACCGGGACCACAACCCGGGGCTCTACCAACTGAGCTACCGCCACCGCGACGCGGCTAAGCCTAGCGATAGAGGCCGAACCAGAATGAGCGACTGTGTCGCGCGGCCACGCTAGGCGGCGCATCGCCGCGTCCTCGGTCGCGCCGATAGCTCAGCTATCGGCGCTCCCTGCGTCCTTGCGCTGCACTCGCCTATCGCGCCCGCTCGACGAGCGTCATTCTGGTTCGACCTCTACGAAGTCGCCGCCTCCGTGCGCATCATCGAGATGTCGCGGTCATCGTGCCGGCCCTCGGCGAACTCCTCGATCATCTTCTCGTTGAACGCGGGAATGTCGTCCGGCTTCCGGCTCGTCACGATGCCTTCCTCGACAACGACCTTCTTGTCGACCCAGTTGCCGCCCGCGTTGCGAATGTCGGTCCGCAACGTCGGCCACGACGTGAGCGTGCGCCCGCGCGCGATGCCGGCTTCGACGAGCACCCACGGCCCGTGGCAGATGGCGGCGATCGGCTTCTTCGACGTGTGAAAGTCTTGGACGAACGCGACGGCGTTCTCGTCACCGCGCAGCTGGTCGGGATTCCCGACGCCGCCCGGGATCATCAAGCCGTCGTAGTCGTCGGCGGAGACTGCTTCGACGGTCTTGTCGACCTTCACCATCGACGCAGGCTCGAAGTGGTCGAAGCCCTTGATCTCACCCTCGTGGATCGAGACCACCTCGGTCTTCGCACCCGCATCTTCGAGCGCTCTGCGGGGCTTCTCGAGTTCGACGCGCTCGAACATGTCCGCGGCGAGGATCGCGACCTTCTTGCCGGCGAGCGGTTGCTTCGCCATCTCTCGCACGTCCTTCAGTCGGGTATGAGAGCTATTCCAGCCGTCGCACATCGAAAACGGCTTCGGAACGGCGCCGGAGGCCCGGGTACCCTCTCCGTACGCGCCCGTAGCTCAGGGGACAGAGCGGCGGACTTCTAATCCGCGGGTCGGAGGTTCGAATCCTCCCGGGCGCGTCGGTGCGTTACAAAGCTCCGCCCGCTTCCCGGCGGCACACGAGGTCGGGAGACCCGGCAGGAGACCAGGGACTTCGACGGATGCGACCTGTCGGAGAGGCGATCAGTCTTCGTTGCGCCGCCGGAGGTCGTCATAAGCCTGTGCGCACGTTCGAGTAGCCGGGGTCGGGCTTGAAGGAGGAGATCATGGAGTCAGCTGAGGGCGGGCCCGAGAAGGCGGTGCCGGAGAAGGCGGTGCCTCCGGCGCCGCTGCCGCAGGACAAGGGCCGCTGGCGGGTCGCGCCGGCGCCGGACGGGCGCGGCATGCCCGAGCAGCCCAAGCCTCCTCAGCCCCATCGGCTGCCCTGGTTCTGGATCGTCGTCCTGGTGCTGCTCGTGATCAACTGGGCCGCGGTGTTCATGACGCAGTCCGGGCAGCCGCGGGTGAAGGTTCCGTTCAGCCCGTACTTCATCCACCAGGTGCAGGCCGGCCAGGTGAAATCGATCTCCTCCAAGGGCGACACGATCGAGGGGACGTTCGCGAGGAAGATGGTCTACCCGCCTGCAAGTCGGAAGGCCACGCCCACGACGCTGTTCTCGACCGAGGTCCCCACGTTTTGGAACAACGACTCGCTGACGGCGCTGCTCCAGGCTCGCGGTGTCCAGGTCAACGCCCGGAACCCGAACCCCGGCAGATCGCTCGTGAGCGAGCTGCTGCTCGGGTTCGGCCCGACACTGCTCTTCGTCGGCTTGTTCTGGTTCCTCGCGCGCCGGGCTCAGTCGGCCGGCGGAGGGCTCGGCGGCCTCGGCAATTTCGGGCGCTCGCAGGCACGGCGGGCCGACCCGGAGAAGATCCGCGTCACTTTCGACGACGTGGCCGGGATCGACGAGGCCAAGGCCGAGCTGACCGAGATCGTCGACTTCCTCAAGACGCCTGACCGCTATGTGCGCCTGGGCGCCCGGATACCGCACGGCGTGCTCCTCTACGGGCCGCCCGGCACGGGCAAGACGCTCGTGGCCCGGGCGGTGGCGGGAGAGGCGCACGCGGCCTTCTTCTCGATCGCCGCATCCGAGTTCATCGAGGCGATCGTCGGCGTCGGCGCAGCGCGCGTACGCGACCTGTTCGCGAAGGCCAAGGAGGCCGCCCCGTCGATCATCTTCATCGACGAGCTCGACGCGGTCGGCCGCTCCCGGCAAGGCTCCTCGGGCATCAGCGGAGCCAACGACGAGCGTGAGCAGACGCTCGACCAGATCCTGACCGAGATGGACGGCTTCGAGTCCGCTCAGGCGGTGGTCGTGGTCGGGGCGACCAACCGGCCGGAGATCCTCGACGCGGCCCTGCTGCGTCCGGGCCGGTTCGACCGCCGCGTCGCCGTGCAACCGCCCGACAAGACCGGTCGGCTGAAGATCCTGCAGGTGCACACGCGATCAATGCCGCTCGACGACGACGTCGACCTGGACGCCCTCGCCGCGACCACGCCGGGGATGGTGGGCGCCGACCTGGCCAATCTGGCGAACGAGGCGGCGCTCCGGGCAGCCCGGCGAGGTCACGACAAGGTTCAGATGGCCGACTTCACGGATTCGCTGGAGAAGATCCTGCTCGGCGCGCCGCGCGGGATCCTCTTGAGCCCGGAGGATCGAGAGCGGACCGCCTACCACGAGTCGGGGCATGCACTCGTCGGGATGCTCACCCCGGAAGCCGACCCGGTGCGCAAGGTGTCGATCATCCCCCGCGGCCAAGCGCTCGGGGTCACGCTTTCCACGCCCGACGCCGACCGGGTCTCCTACTCCCTCGAGGAGCTCGAGGCGAAGATCAGAGTCTCGCTCGGCGGGCGCGTGGCCGAAGAGGTCGTCTACGGGAAGATCACCACCGGCGCCGAGTCGGACCTCCAGCAGCTCAGCCAGATCGCCCGCCAAATGGTCGGCCGCTGGGGCATGAGCGAGAAGCTCGGGCCGATCACCCTCCTCCCGAGCGACGGGCAGGGACCATTGCTCCCCGGCGCCGGCGAGACCTCGCAGCAGACCCAGTGGCTGATCGACGAGGAGGTGCACCGGATCGTCGACGCCGCCCACGCCGAAGTCACCCACCTGCTCGCAGAGCACCGCGACCAGCTCGACAGCCTTACCCACGCCCTCCTGGCAGCCGAGACCCTCGACGCGCCCGAGGCCTACGCCGCCGCAGGTGTCCCGATGCGCACAGCCGAATTGGAAGCCGCCGCGTCCGCAGAGCCGAGCATGGCGTGACGCGAGACGGAGGCACGGACGTTCTCAGCCGGACGACGTCGTCGCGGGCACGGCACGCCGGCCGCGCTGCCGGCGCCAGTCCACGAGCAGCACCTGCAGCGCACCCGCCACCGGAATCGCGGCGAGCGCGCCGAGAACACCGGCGATCTGGGCACCGATCAGCACCGACACGAGCACCGCGAGCGGCGAGAGCTGGACCGTCCGGCCGTACACGAGCGGCTGGATGAGGTGGTTCTCCAGCTGCTGGTAGACGATGAAGAAGACGCCGACGATGATCGCGGCCGTCGTCCCGGAAGCGGCGATCGCGACGAGCACGACGACGATCGCCGCGATCGTCGCTCCCGCGAGCGGGATCAGGTCGAGCAGCGCGACGAGCAGGCCGAGGGCCACCGCGAACGGCACCCCGGTCAGCCACAACACGAGGCCGGAGGAGACGCCGGCAATGAGGCTGATCAGCAGGTTCCCCGTCACGTAGCCGCCCACGGTGCGATAGACGTCGTGGCCGACGCGCCGCCACCGGGGCTGCTGCGCCTCGGGGATGAGGCCGTAGATCCGCTCCATCCACAACGGCCCCTCGAGGAGCATGAAGAACGTGAGGAAGACGATCGTCAGCGCCGCGACGACCGCTGTGATCACGCTCCTCGTGATCGTCAGTGCCGCACCCGCTCCCACGGCCAGCTTGTTGACGCCGCCGCTCTGCACGGCAGCCTTGACCCGCTCGACGATGTGGTAACGCGTCTCGAGGAAGCCGAGCCGGCCGCGGCCTTCCGTCAGATCGCGCACGTAGTCCGGCACCTTGTTGGCGAAGCTGTTGACCTGGTCGACGAGCGTCGGGATGAAGAGCGCGGCAAGACCTGCGATCGCGACGAGCGCAAAGAGGAACGTGATCCCGGCTGCAGCACCGCGCCGCTTGAGGCCGTGGCGCTGGAGCGCCTCCACCGCCGGATTGAGCGCGAGAGCGAGAAAGAGCGCGATCAGGAGCCAGCTCAACACGTGACGCGCGACCCAGAGCACGTAGAGCACGACGCCGACGGCGAGCAGGATCCCGAGCACGGAGAAGATCGTCCGCGGTCGGACCTGGACGACGCGATCGATGCGCACACGCAGGAATTCCGGATATCCCCCCGTCCTCCTCTGGCAGACTCTCGCGCATGACGTTGCGCAGCCATCCCGTGGAGCGCGAGGCGACGCTGCCCGACGGTCGCGTCGTGCGGATTCGGATCGGCGTTCCCGACGACTCGTACATCTCGCAGAAGGAGCTCGACACGGTGACGATCGAGATCTACGGAGAGGGCGAGCACCTCGCCGCCGTGAGCACCGTGCTCGACGCGGAACAGACGAGCGAGGCGCGCGGCCTTGCCGAGGAGATCGTGATCGGCCTCGAGTCCGGCCGGCTCCTGCCCACCGCCGGCGCGCTGGAGCCGCTCGCGGATAATCTCCGCTGATGTCCGGCGCGACGCTGCACACGAACCACGGCGCGATCGCACTCGAGCTCTACGACGACGACGCGCCGAAGACGGTCGACAACTTCCTGAAGCTCGCCCGCGACGGCTTCTACGACGGTGTCATCTTCCACCGCATCATTCCGGACTTCATGATCCAGGGCGGCGATCCGACGGGAACGGGCACCGGCGGCCCCGGCTATCAGTTCGAGGACGAGCCGAATCAGCACTCGATCGTGCGCGGCGCGCTTGCGATGGCCAACGCGGGGCCGAACACGAACGGGAGCCAGTTCTTCATCGTCACGACCGAGGCCGCGCCATGGCTCGACGGCAAGCACACGGTCTTCGGGCGCGTGACCGAGGGAATGGACGTCGTCGACGCGATCTCGGACGTCGAGACGGACTCAGGGGACCGCCCCCGGTCGGAGGTCGTGATCGAGCGCGTCGACCTCATCTAGCCCGCCCGCGGCGCAGGTAGGCGACGAACGCGAGGCCGTACCAGAGAACCGCGAACACGATGCCGACGGCGATCGTCGCGATGACGGCTTGCGTCCTGTCGAAGATGTAGTCGGCGACGAGCAGCACCGACGCGTCGATGGAGACCGCGAGGCAGAAGATTCCCGCGATCGTCAGCCGGTTCGAGATCTGGACGATGCGCCCCTTGTCCTCGACCCGCCAGCGCAGCCGGTGGTAGGCGCTCGGTGCGATGAGGAGCGCCGACGAGACGGCCGTCGCGAGGAACGCGATGAAGAAGACGTCTCTCTGGAAATGGGTCACGTTCCGCCACCCCTGCGCGAA
>DASSGL010000144.1:0-3307 GCA_035693525.1 Gaiellaceae bacterium
GCAGATCACGGGAAAGGTGCCGACCTTGTCGGGCGTGATGTGGAGGGTCGTGACGATTCCGGGGACGACGTCCTGCTTCTGGCCGAACTCCGGCACCCAGAACGAGTGGATCACGTCCTTCGACTGCATGTGCAGCTGGACGGAGCGGCCGACCGGTAGTCGCAGCGTCCCCGTCGTCACCTTGCCGTTATTGGGGTACTGGAAGCTCCAGGCGAACTGCTGCGCGGTCACGTTCACGGCGAGCACGTTCTTCCCGAGCGCGTCGTCGCGAGCGAGCACGATCGCGCTGAAGATGCCGATCGAAGTCACGAGCACCGTCGGGATGAGCGTCCACACGATCTCGAGCCCGGTGTGGCCATGGATCGGCGGCCCGTCGGAGTCGTCGTCCGGGGCCGCCCTGAAGCGGACGATCGAATAGAGCATCACCGCGACGACGATCGCGAAGATGAGGATGCAGATCGAGACGACGAACCAGAACACGAGGTCGATCCGGCCGCGCTCCTTGGAGGCGACGGGAGGCAGCCACGGGAGGAAGAGCGCGACTGCTGTGGCCGCGGCACCGGCGAGCACGCCGATCCCGAGCAAGGCGACGAGAGGGCCCCTGCGCATCCCGCGGTGAGCCTAGTCGAAACCTTGGTTGCCGGCTGAACGACCCGTAACCGGGGCGGCGGCTTCCGCGTTACCTGCATGCACCCTCGCTGACACGACAAACGAACAGGGAGACGGAACATGGGTCTAGGAGTCGGCATCCTTCTCGCGGCGGTCGGCGCGGTTCTCGCGTTCGCCGTCAACACGGACGTCTCGGGAGTGAACATCCACACCGTCGGTTGGATCCTGCTCATCGTCGGGATCATCGGAGTGATCCTCTCGATGATCTTCTGGTCGTCCTGGGCGGGCCCCGGTTACTGGTCGGGGCGGCGCCGGACGTACGTCGACGAGGGTCCGGTTGGCCCTCCCTACTAGATCGACGACAGGGGTCTGCGGCAGAGAGCGGGGCGGCGAGAGCCGCTCCGTTCGCGCGTTTGGAGAGGCCGCCGGGCCGGAAATGAGTTGAACGGCCGATGCCCGAACGCTTGCCGAGGGAGCTGCGGGTCCTCTACCGCGTCGCGCGTGGTGCGTCGGCGCCGTCCTCCCGCGACGATGCAGTGCGGCGACTGTGCGAGGAGCTCGAGGCGCAGTTCGCGTTCGATGAGGTCAGGTTCGTAGGGGACGACGCCGAACGGGAGGACCTGGTTCTCCTCGACGCGGCGCTCGAGGAAGGCCGCGCCGTCGCCGGGCGCTGCCGGGTGGCGATCCCTCTGCTCGACGAGGACCGCTGCCTCGGCTACCTGCTCGCCGATCGCTCCGGGGCGCCGCTCGAGCTCGACGAGGACGAGCTCGACCTGCTCTCCGCCCTCGGCCTCGTCGGCGGCGTGATCGTCGCGAAGACCGAGCAGTACGAAGAGCTCCAGCACGCCCTCGAGGAGCTCCGGCGCGTCGACGAGCTGAAGGACGAGTTCGTGTCGATCGCCTCACATGAGCTGCGCGCGCCGATCGCCGTCGTGTACGGGATCACCTCCACGCTCCACAGCCGCAGCGCCGACCTCGGCCCGCAGGAGCTCGCCGATCTCCGCGAAGCGCTCTTCGACCAGACGGTGCGCCTGAACGCGCTCACCGAGCAGCTCCTCGACCTGTCGCGGCTCGATTCCGGCCGCATCCGCGTCGAGGCGCGGCCTTTCCGTCCGCGCGAGGCGGTCGAGGCGCTTCTGATCAGGATCGCGCCCGACCGGCGCTCGGACGTCCGCGTCGAGATCGGTCCCGACGAGGAAGTCGTCTCGGACCCGGTCGCGTTCGACCGCGTCGTCGGCAACCTCCTCGCGAACGCACTCAAGTACGGACGCCCGCCGGTCGTCGTCCGTGCCTCGGAAGACTCCGTCACGGTCGAGGACGGCGGGCCGGGAATCCCGCCAGAGTTCGTCCCCTACCTGTTCGATCGGTTCACCCGCGCCGACGACGTGCCTCGTACGGTCGCCGGAGCCGGCCTCGGCCTCGCGATCGCGCGCGCGTTCGCAGAGGCGGTCGGCGGCCGGCTCGGGTACGAGCACACCGCGCAGCTCGGCGCGCGCTTCGTGTTCATGCTTACTGCGCAACCGGTAGCTCGACCGTGAAGGTCGAGCCGCGGCGGCCGTCCGAGACGACCCAGATGCGGCCGTGCATGCGGTGCACGAGCTCGCGGCAGATGTAGAGCCCGAGGCCGGTCCCGCCGACACCGCGCGTGAGGTTCGGGTCGAGCCGGAAGAACTTCTCGAAGATCCTGGCCTGCTCCGCGGGCGGGATGCCGAGCCCCCGGTCGCTCACGCGAATGCGAACACGGTTGCCCATCTGGTGGAGCGAGATGCGCACGTGACCGCCGTCGGGCGAGTACTTCACCGCGTTGTCGACGAGGTTCGTGAGGACGCCGCGCAGCTTGTCGGAGTCGGCCGCGACGGCCGGCAGGGCGCTCGGAGCCTCGACGGACAACGTCACGGTCTCGGGCGCGTGCGCGCGCAGCGCGTCGACGACGCGCGTCGCGAGCGAGACCGCGTCGCAGCTCTCGATTGCAAGCGCCATCTGACCCGAGTCGAGCCGGCTCGCCCAGAGGATGTCGTTGACGATCCGCGCCAATCGATCGGCCTCGTTCGAGATCACGTCGAGCAGGCCGGTCCGCTGCGACTCGGCGAGCTCCACGTCGTCGCGCTGCAACGTCAGCGCGGCGCCGTAGATGGCAGCGAGCGGCGTACGCAGCTCGTGTGAGACCGTGGAGACGAAGTCGCTCTTCAGTTGCTCCACGGCGCGTTCCTCGGTCACATCTCGGAACGCGTAGACGGTGCCGCCCGCGAAGGGGACGGCGGAGATCGAGAGCCAGTGCTCTTCGCCGCCGATCATGAGCGGCAGCAGCTCCGCCCGCCGCGGTCCCGATGTCGAGGCGATTCGCTCTCGCACGTTCGCCCAGTCGTGGAGAAGGTCGTCGATGCGACGCCCGATCGCCTTCTGGGGCTTCACGCCGAACACTCGCGACGCGGCGGGATTGAGGAGACGCATGACCTCGTCTCGATCGACGAGCACCACGCCGTCGTCGACGAACTCGAGCGCCTCGTTTGCACGAGCGCGCTCGTCGGCCTCGGCGTAGAGCAGCGCGTTGTCGAGCGCGATCGACGCCCGTCTGCCGATCTCGATCGCGAGCGCGAGGTCCTGTTCGGTGAACGGCGGCTGCGGCGGCACGGAGCCGAACGTGATCGCGCCGAAGGTGCGTCCGCGTGCGGCGAGCGGGACGACGATCCCGGACGTG
>DASSGL010000145.1:0-2477 GCA_035693525.1 Gaiellaceae bacterium
CAGCTCTTCGGTCGACGCTTCGGGCAGGACCATGATGGCCCCGTCGACCAGGCCCCGCATCATCCGGTCGAGGAGGGTGGCCTCGCGTGTGTGTTCGTGGTGGGTCGGCGAGAGGACCAGCCGCAGCTCGTGCTCGTATGCACCCTCCGCGACTCCGGAGAGGATCCCCGAGAAGTAGACGTCGTAGAGAAGCGGGACGAACACGCCGAGGAGGCCGGTGCGCTCTGCCGCCGAACCCCCGGGCCCGGGAACGGCGCCGCGCGCCGGCATGCGCGGCGACGTCAAGGCTCGGTGGGTGAGATCGGAAGCTCGATCGAGATCGTCGTGCCGCCACCTTGCGGGCTTACGAGCGCGAGTCGGCCGCCGAGCGCTTCGACGCGGTCGTTCAATCCCGTCAACCCGGATCCGGTCCCCATCGTGGCACCGCCGACGCCGTCGTCGGCGATGGTCGCGTCCAGCACGGCCCGCGTGCCGCTGACCACGACCCCGATCTTGGTGGCCTCCGAATGCTTGATCGCGTTCGCAAGCGCTTCGGAGACGACGTAGTAGACGGCCGTCTCGACCTGCTGCGGAGGCCGCTCCTCGAGCCGGACGTCGACGTCGGTCTCGATCGGCGACCTCCCCGCCAGCGCCCTCAACGAGGGGCCGAGTCCGCCGAAGGCGAGCTGGGCCGGATGCAGGCCGCGGGAGACCTCTCGCACCTCCTCGAGCACCGATTCGAGGCTTCTCTCGGCTTCCTCGAGGCCCGAACGGGCATAGCCTTCGGACTCCGGAATCGTCTCGCGGATACGTTGAAGGTCGAGACGGAGCGTGACAATCCGCTGCTGCGCCCCATCGTGCAGGTTGCGCTCGAACCGCCGCCGCGCCTCGTCGCCCGCAGCGACGATGCGTGCGCGAGAGGCGATCAGCTCGCCCCGGGCAGCCGCGTTCGAGATCGCGGTCGCGATCAGCTCGGTGAAGCGCGCCAGCCGTTGCTCAGCCCCTTCCGCCAGCGGCTCGGCGGAATCGCTGCCGGCGATCAGTTCGCCCCAGACTTCCCCTTCGACGACCACCGGAGCGGCGACCGCAGAGCGGATGGTGTCGGGAGCAAGCGCGAGTCGCGTGCCGACCGCGAGGTGCGTGCCGGAGAAGCTCCAGCCGGCGATCATCAAGTTGAACCCGTCGGAGGTGTACTGCGACAGGTTGACGCTCGTCGCGTCGATCAGACGGCAGGCCTCTGCGCAGACCGCATCGAAGATCGCCTGCGAATCGGTACCGCGCGCGACGAGTGTCGCCACCCGGCGCAGGGCTGCCTGCTCGTCGGCGAGCAAGCGAAGCGCGTCGCGGGCCTCGCTGTTGGCGATCGCGGTCGCGACGAGCTCGGTGAAGTTCGTCAGACGGCGTTCGGTGTCCGCCGGAAGCGACCCGCGTGCCATCGCAAAGAGCGCGCCCCAGATGCGGCCCTCCACTTCGATCGGACTGCCGACGTACGAGCTGACGCCGAGACCGGCGGCCGGGCCGTGCCGGACCTGGTCCGCGGTCAGGTCGACGCGGAGAGGACGACCGTTCGCGAGGATCCGCGACGAAGAAGGCGACTCGTCGAGAGGCCACCGCCTCCCGACCCGCTGAGCGAGCTCAGGGTCGCCCCAGCTCGCGACCAGCGTGCGCGTCGCGTCGGGCTCGAACCGGCTCATCGCGACGAGCTCGACGCCCGGCAGTCCGGCGACCTCCCGGGCGACGGCGGTCAGGAGCTCGTCGCGCGATACGCCTCGCGCAACGAGCGTGGCGACGCGCCGAAGGGTGGCTTGCTCGTCCGCGAGCAGGCGCAAGCCGTCGCGCGAGTCGGCGTTCGAGATCGCCGTAGCGACGAGATCGGTGAATGCCGCCAGGCGTGCCTCGACGTCGGCGTTGGACTCCGCCCAGAACACGATGCGGCTCGAGTAGGTTCCTGCAAAGACGGGCAGGGCCTCGCGCCGCTGTCTCCTTCCGACCGCGACCATTCCCCAGACCCTGCCGTCGACGATGATCGGCACCCCGAGGCCGGAATGCACTCCCGAGGCGCGCGCGGCGGCGGCGACGGCCCCTGCGAGCTCCGAGTAGTCGTCGATCCGGGCGGAGCGTCCGGTCTCGAAGACGGTCGCGAACAGGCTGGGGCCGTCCAGGGACCAGCGGCTGCCGACCGGGAACTCGAGCGCGTTCAGCGACGCAAGCACGACGGCCGTGCGATCGGCTTCGAAGCGAGCGATGCTCACCAGTGCGACGTCGACGATCCGGGCCACCTCCTCGGCGACGGCCGAGAACAGCTCGGTGGGGGTGGCGCCTTCGGCGACGAGCGTGGCCACCCGCCGAAGTGAGGTCTGCTGCTCGGCGAGGCGGCGGAGGCGGTCGCGCGACTCGGCGTTCGAGATCGCGATCGCGATGAGCTCGGTGAAGTCGCGAAGCCGATCCCCTGCGTTGGCGGGCAGCGGCTCGTCGTGCGTCGTGCCGACGCACAGAAT
>DASSGL010000146.1:0-7142 GCA_035693525.1 Gaiellaceae bacterium
ATGCTCAGCGAGCCGTCGACGCCGGTCAGCGAGCGGCCCACGACGACCCAGCCCCGTCGACGCCATGCCCGGCCCGGCGAGTGCATGCGCACCTCGTCCTGGTGCGTGAGGACCACCTCGACCTCGAAGCGCGGATGTGCAAGCAGCGCGGGCAGGCTCACGAGCCGATCGAACACGTCCTCCGGGCGTCCCGCCTTGGGCGAGCGGCGCGAGGAGAGAACGACGCCGTCGCGCGACACACGCACGATCCGCCGCGAAAGCGCGATCGGCGTCACGACGCGAACGCAGTGGGTCTGCAGCAGCCGGTCGAGCTTGCGTCGCAAAGGCGCGAAGCCGGCGGTCTGAACTTCGATCAACAAGTCCTCGCGCACGAGATCGACGACGTAGCCGCCGACGCGTTCCTCGATGCGGTCGCCCTCGCGGTGACACCAGTCCTTGAGCTCCGCGTGCAGCGCGCCTTCGTTCAGCGTTCCGATCACCAGGCGGCGTTCGGCGCCGCGGCACCGATGCCTGCGGCACGAAAACGGTGTTTCAGTCCCCCTCGCCGCGGCGGAGGCGTTCGAGGCGCTCGAGCGTCTCGGCGTCGAGCTTGTCGCGCAGGTCGCCCGGGGGCGGCTCGTGCACTTGCTCCTGCACGAGCTCGGCGAGGAAGATGCGCGACGACATCTTCCGCACCTCGACGCCCGAGGTTCCGCGAACGGCCTCGTCGGAGGAGACGACCGCGACCTGCTCCCCGCGCCGGTGCTCCGCGGCCAGTCGCTCGATCAGCGCGTCGGCGTGCGGGGCCCACCGCACGGCCAGCGGCCCGTGCTGCTCGTCGGGGCCGTGCCCGTCGAACACGAGCACGCCGCGCGCGCCCCTCGTCGCCACCCAGCCCGCGAGGAGGTCACGCAGAGCCTCCGGAGACTCGAACCCGCCCGAGTGGAGCAGGTTGAAGCCGTCGAAGAGATACAGAGTCGGCTCAGCCGTCGCGCTGTCTCCGCGCTTCGTACAGCAGCACGGCCGCCGCGACACTCACGTTCAGCGACTCCACGTGCCCGAGCTGGGGGATCGCGACGTGCAGGTCGCACGTGCGGCGAACCAGCGGCCGCAACCCCTTTCCTTCGGCGCCGAAGACGAACGCGAGGCCGCCCGACAGATCGGTCTGCCACATCGACGTCCCGGTCTCGCCTACGGCACCGGCGACCCACAGGGCGTCTCCCTTGATCTCGGCGAGGTACCGCGCGAGGTTCGTGACCACTGCGATCGGGAGGTGCTCGACGGCGCCGGCGGAGGCGCGGCAGACGACCGGCGTCACGCGCGCCGAGCCGTGGGCCGGCACCACGACACCCGTCGCGGCGGCACCCTCGGCGCTGCGGCAGACCGCTCCCAGGTTGTGCGGGTCGCTGACCTGGTCGAGGCACGCGAGGAGTGGGCGCTCGCCGGCTGCGAGCTCGTACGCGTCCGCGTAGCGGTACGGCTCGCACCACGCGAGCAGGCCCTGGTGGTCGCGCGTGCCCGCAGCATCGCTCAGGTCACGCTCGAGCTTCACCTGCACACGCGGCTGCTCGAGCTCGCGCAACCACGCCTCTGCCTTCAGCGCGCGCTCGGTCGCCCAGAGCTCGAGAGCCTCACGATTCTCACCGCGCAGGACCTCGCGCACCGGCCGGCGGCCGTAGACCTGCTCGCGGGTCAACTCGGGATGAGCTCGAAGCCGCCCGGGATGTCGCGTACCTCCCAGCCGAGATCGGCGATCTCTTCCCGCAGCCGGTCGGCCTCCGCGAAGTCGCGGAAGCGGCGCGCGGAGTGTCTCGCCTCGGCGAGAGCGACGACGTCCGGCGGCGCCTCGGCACGCTCGGCCAGCGACCCGAGCCCGAAGAACGCGAGGCCCTCGTGCACGTCGGCCGCAAGACCCCTGCCGCGCCACTCGTGGAAGAGCGCGAGCGCGTCCGGCGTGTTGAAGTCGTCGTCGAGCAGCGCCGCGAGCCGGTCGCCCTCCTGGGGCTCACCGTCCGGAGGCGTCTCGACGAAGAAGTTGCGGAACGTCTCGACCTGCGCTCGCGCTTGACCGAGCGTGTCGTCGGTGAAGTCGATCGGCTTGCGCCAGTGCGCCGTCATGAAGAAGAGGAGCACGACCTCCCTCCCCCACGTGTCGAGCACGTTCCGAAGCGAGACGTCGTTGCGGAGGGACTTCGACATCTTCTCGCCGTGAAACTCGAGCATCCCGTTGTGCATCCAGAGCTTCGCGAACTCGTCGCCGAGCGCGCTCGACTGCGCAAGCTCGTTCTCGTGGTGCGGAAAGACGAGGTCGAGCCCGCCGCCGTGGATCTCGAACACGGGCCCGAACGCGTCGCGCGCCATCGCCGAGCACTCGATGTGCCAGCCGGGGCGGCCGGGTCCCCAAGGCGAGTCCCAGGAGGTGTCCTCGCCCGGCTTCGTCGCCTTCCAGAGCGCGAAGTCGCGCGGATCCTCCTTGAGCGGGTTGCGCTCCTCCTCTTCCATCTGATCCGGCCGCTGGCGAGAGAGGCGCCCGTATCCAGGATCGCGCGCCACGCGGAAGTAGACGTCGCCGCCGGCCGGATACGCGTACCCGCTCTCCACGAGCTCCTCGATGAACCGGATGATCCCGGGCACGTGCTCGGTGGCCTTCGGCAGCTGGTCGGGCATGCCGAGCCCGAGATCGCCGGTGTCTTCGAGGTACCACCCGGTGGCGCGCTCGGCGAGCTCCGCGCTCGCGCCGGGCGCCGCGTCGTAGATCTTGTCGTTGACGTCGGTGATGTTGTGGACGAGCGTCGCGTCGTATCCGCGGCGGCGCAGCCACGTGCGCAGCCACATGCCCACGACGAACGGCCGCGCGTTCCCGATGTGGGCCCGCTGGTAGACCGTCGGGCCGCAGAAGTACATCCGGACGGGGCCCGGCGGCGGCGGAAGCTCCTCGACCCGCCTCGAGAGCGTGCTGTACAAGCGCATCCGAGTCACCCTAGTGCGCGGCGAAGGAGCTCGTCCCGAGGGAGCGCGGCGATCACGGCCGCGAGCTCCGGCCCACGTTCTCGACCCGTCAGGGCGAGACGGACGGCTTTCAGATCGCCGCCGACCGCTTTCAGCTCTCGCACGATCCCGCGCGGATCGAGCCCGCCCTCGACCAGCTCGCGAAAGCGCGCGAGTGTCTCGGGCGAGTCGACTGCCGCCGGCTCCGGCTCGAGCACGGCGCGCGCGTACTCGCGCGCCTCGACCAGATCGCGCGCACCGCGCAGGACGGGCGCGACCGACTCGGGAACGCCGACCCGCCCGGCGAGCTCGGCGTCGCTCCAGGAGCCGAGCGCGTCGGTCGACAGGCGCCGCAACCGCTTGAGGTCGAGGTGCACGTCGTGTTGCGGCAGACCAAGCTCCTCGAGATACGCGAGCACCGCCTCCGGCGGAATGCCGGCCGCGCGTAGGTCGGCGAGCGAGGAGGCGCCGTGCCGCTTCGAGAGCTTGTGCCCGTCGTCGCCGAGGAGGAGCCCATGGTGCACGTACCGGGGTGCGACGCCGCCGAGCGCGGCGATGATCGACGCCTGCAACTCGGCGTTTGCACGATGGTCGGAGCCGCGGATCACATGCGTGATCTCGTAGTCGACGTCGTCGACCGCACTCGCGAGCTGGTACGTCGGCGAGCCGTCGGGGCGGAGGAGCGTCACCCGGCCGAAGCGCAACGCTCCTTCGGCGTCCGGCGTCCCGATCTCGTGCGCCGCCTCCCGGTGGCGCACGAAGCGCGTGCTCTGCCTTACCGGGCCCTCGTCGAAGCGCACGCCGAGCCATTCGAGGTCGGCCACGATGGCCTCGGCGCCGCCCTCGACGTTCCGCGCCGGATCGGTGTCGTCGATCCGGAGCAGCATGACGCCCTCGCCCTCGTCGGCGAAGCGCCGGTTCGCGACCGCGCTGAGCGCGCCGCCGAGGTGGAGCGAGCCGGTCGGGCTCGGCGCGAATCGCACCCGCACCATGCGGGGACGCTACACGGGCGACGAGCGGTGGCAGCAGGCCGCATGTCTATCGTTGCGCGGCAGATGCGGATGCGAGGCCTCTTCCCGGTCGCGATCGCCGCGGCGGTCGTCGCGGTCCTGCCGGCAGCGACCGAGGCTTCGACGACCGGCGGCGCCGCCTCCGCGACCGCGCCCTTCGCGAGATCCTGGGCCCACGTGCCGCGCTTGCAGGGCGTCCGGCGCGCGCGACGCATCCTCGTCTTCGGTCAGGAGCAGGCCGTCGCCGGATTCAACACGAGCCTGAACTGCTGCGCGCAGCCCGCCGCCGCGGGCCAGACGCTGCCGGTCATCCGCGGCGCGTTCATCACGAACAACAGGCTCCAGCATGTGAAGGATCTCGTCACGGAGGCAAGAGCCACCGCAACGACCCTCTCCTACACGATCCGCAGGAACGCGTTCTGGAACTGGGGCGGCAAGAAGATCCCGGTCACCTACCAGGACTTCGTCTACACGTGGCAGCAGCTCGTCGACCCAAAGAACGACGCCGCCTCGCGCGACGGGTACGACCAGATCACCGGCTACACGCACGAGGGCGAGAAGCAGATCACATTCATGTGGGCGAAGCCGTTCGCCGCCTGGCAGCTTCTCTTCAGCACCGTCTATCCCTCCGCCGCGCTCCAGGGCCAGGACTTCAACACGATCTGGAGGAGCTGCATCTGCGGCAGCGACGGCAAACCGGTCTCCGACGGGCCCTTCATGCTGGCCAACTACACAAGCGGCGAAGGCTCGACGCTGAAGCCGAACAGGTACTGGTACGGGAAGAAGCCGCGGCTCAGAGAGATCGACTTCAAGGTCATCGCCGACACGAACGGCGAGGTCTTTGCGATGCGGACCCATCGCGTCGACGTCATCAATCCCACGTTCGGCATCAACCTGCTACCGCTGCGTACCGCGCACGGCCTGACCTACAACCAGGTTCCCAGCCTCGACCAGGAGCACATCGACATCCAGTTCGGCAGCCAGGGACAGCCGCTCCTTCGTGCGCCGTGGATGCGACGGGCCTTGATGATGGGCATCGACCGCGCAGCGATCATCAAGACGATCTTCGGCGAGTTCGCTGCGACCATGAAGCCGCTCGACAACGTCGTCTACTACCAGCCGGATCCGGCATACAGGCCCGACTTTCGCAAGTGGAACTACAACCCCCGGAAGGCACTGGCGCTCATGAAGCGGCACTGCACCGACGGCCCCTCGACCGTGGGCGGCTTCGGCGCGACGTGGGTGTGCTCAGGCATCACCGCGAAGTTCCGCTACACCTGGACGACGTCGAACGCCACTCGCGCGCTCCAGGAGGCGCTCGTCAAAGACCAGCTGAAGCGCATCGGAATCGAGATCGACGACGCCCCGTTGCCGGCGAGCGTCGTCTTCAGCCCGACGGGGATTCCCTCGGCGAACTACGACCTGGCGAACTTCGCCTGGACGACCGCCCCCGATCCCGCGAGCTTCGTGCAGATGTGGAGCTGCGGCGGCGAATCCAACTTCACCCGTTACTGCTCGAGCGCCGCATCGAACGATCTCGCAGCGGCCGGTATGGAGCTCGACCCGGCGAAGCGCAGGGCGCTCTTTCAGCACGCCGACGCGCTCCTGGCCAGAGACCTCCCGTCGATCCCGCTGTACTCCCGGCCGAACCCCTTGATCTGGAGATCGGCCGTCGTCGGCCTGATGAACAACCCGTCGCCCGCCGGGTTCGCGTGGAACGCAGAAGCCTGGCACTGGCGCCGGTAGACAAGCTCGCCGCAAGCAGAATGGAACCGTGGCGGAGCGCGTGACCGAGCGTCCGTTTTCGGGGCGGACCGCCTGGTCGCGGAACCTCACCACTCCGCTCCGCGACTTCCTGAGCACCGAGACCGGGAGTGCCGCGCTCCTGCTCGCGGCCGCGGTGGCGGCGCTCGTCTGGACGAACGCCGACGCGTCGTCGTACAACCGCGTCTGGCATACCGAGCTCGCAATCCGGCTCGGCGATGCCGGGATCACGCAGGATCTGCGCGGCTGGATCAACACCGGTCTCATGACGTTCTTCTTCTTCGTCGTCGGCCTCGAGGCGCGGCGCGAGTTCGACCTCGGCGAGCTGCGAGAACGCCGCCGCGTCACTCTTCCCGTGCTCGCGGGCCTCGGCGGCATGGTCGTGCCGGTCGGGATCTACCTCGCGCTGAACGCGGGTCGCAGCTCGGTGCACGGCTGGGGCGCCGCAATGTCGACGGACACCGCATTTGCCCTTGGGATGCTCGCGCTCGTGGGTCCTCGCTTCCCCGGCCGGCTCCGGTCGTTCGTACTCACCGTCGTCGTCGTCGACGACCTCATTGCTCTCATCGTGATCGCCACGGCGTATACCGACCACGTCGTTGCACGGGCGCTCGTCGCGGCGATCCTCTTCTTCGGTCTGATCCTGGCGGCTCGCGCCGCGCAAGTGCACTACGGCCTCGTCTATGTGGCCCTCGGCGCGGCCGTGTGGGTCGCGCTCTTCAAGTCCGGCGTCGATCCGGTGGTCACGGGGCTCGCGATGGGCCTTCTCACCTACGCCTACGCGCCGGCTCGCTCAGACCTCGAGCGTGCAACCGACATCTTTCGCCTCTTCCGCGAGCAACCGACGCCCGAGCTCGCCGCGTCGGCGCGTGCCGGGGTACAGGCCGCGATCTCCCCGAACGAGCGCTTGCAGCAGATCTGGCATCCATGGTCGAGCTATGTGTTCGTGCCGGTCTTCGCCCTCGCCAATGCCGGCATCGTGATCAGCGGGAGCTTCCTCGCGACTGCGTTCACCTCCAGGATCACGCTCGGGATCCTCATCGGCTACGTCGTGGGCAAGCCGGTGGGCATCGTGTCGGTCTCGTGGCTCGCAACGCGGCTGACCCGCGGCCGGCTGCGACCGCCCGTCGGCTGGGCGGCGGTCGCCGCATGTGGAACGGTGGCAGGGATCGGCTTCACCGTCTCGCTCCTGATCGCGACGCTCGCATTCGACGGCCCGGAGCTCGAAGAGGCGAAGCTCGGCGTGCTCTCCGCGGCACTCGCGGCCTCGAGCCTGACGTGGTTGGTCTTCCGCGCCACCTACCTGCTTCCCGCGCCGCGACGAGCTCGCGCGCTCCTCGGGTCGACGGAGGAGATCGTCGACCTCGCGGTGCCGGTCGACCCGGCGCACGACCACGTACG
>DASSGL010000147.1:0-6271 GCA_035693525.1 Gaiellaceae bacterium
GCCGGCTGAGCTAGTACCACTTCCCTCTGACAAAGCCCCCGAAGGCGACCAGCCCGACCAGGGCGATGATGATGCCGAGCCAGAAGCTCCAGATGAGGGCGATGACGACGCCCACGATCACGATGATTCCTCCGAGGCTGAGGCCTCCGTAGCGGCGATTCCGGTCAACTGCCATTTCGGTCCCGATCCTTTCGTCTTCCCGTCGAGAGGTAGGCAGGAGCGAGTCTATGCAGACGGCGTCACCGCAGTAGGGTTCCGCCCGTGCGCGTACATGTCATCAGCGACATCGAGGGCGTCGCCGGGATCGTCAAGTGGGGGCAGACCGGGGGCGACTCGCCGCTCTATCAGGAGGGGCGCCGCCTGTACACCGAGGAGATCAACGCTGCCGTCCGCGGGGCGAAGGAGGGCGGCGCGACGGAGATCGTCGTCATGGACTGTCACGGCGCGGGCGGCGACTACACGTTCAACTCGCTCCTGCCCGACCTCCTCGATCCGGACTGCGAGTTCGTGGTCCAGAGCGAATGGACGCAGTACACGGAGTTCCTCGAGCAGGGCTGCGATGCCGCGCTCTTCGTCGGCATGCACGCGATGGCCGGCACCCCCGACGGCGTGATGTCGCACACGGTGTCCGGGCAGGCGTGGCGGAGCCTGAAGTTCAACGACACGCTCGTCGGCGAGACGGGCATCAACGCGGCGCTCTGCGGTCACTGGGACTGCCCGGTGCTGCTCGTCACCGGCGACCGGGCGACCTGCCGCGAGGCGACGTCCCTGCTCGGGGACGGGTTGACGACCGTGGAGGTGAAGGTCGGCCTCGGCCGCTACAGTGCGCGTTCGCTCCCGGCGGTGAAGGCTCGCGAGGTGATCGAGGCGGGCGCGAAGCAGGCACTGCAGGATCTGCGAGCGGTGAAGCCGTACGACCCCGGGCGTCCGTGCGAGATCGAGATCGAGTTCACGTCGCCCGACCGCCTGGAGGAGTACCGCAACCGCCGGAACGTCGAGGCGACGAGCCCCACCACGATCGTCGCGCGCGGCGACGACTGGTGGGACGCCTGGTCGTCCTTCTACTTCTGAGCCAGCTCCCTCTCGATCGCGCGCTCGAGCTCGTCCGGCTTGAACCCGAACGGGCCTTCGCCGCCGCGGAACGCGATGCGGCCGTCGCTCCGGACGAGATAGAGGCGATCGGGCCAGCCGCCGTACGCAGACGCGACCGCGTTGTCGACGCCGTCGACGACCGTCTGCATGTCGAGCCGCAGGTTGGCGGCGCACGCCGACGCGACCTCTCGCCGCTCGCTGTCGGTTTGCGGATCGTGGACTGCGATCCCGGAGCGGCGGTTCTCGGCGATGATCCAGCCGTCCTCCGGATGGGCCTCCCGGATGTAGACGAGGAGGAACTGCACGCGACCGGCATGGCGGGCGGCGATCTCGACGAGCGACCCAACCTGGGCGCGAAACGGCGGTCAAGTGTACGAGCCGAAGACGAGCGCGACCGGCCCCGCGTCGAGCAGGTCGCGGAGTCGCGTCGTGCCGCCGTTGTCGAGGGACGGCAGCTCGAAGTCGGGCGCCTCGTCCCCCTCGTCGACCTTCGCCGTCATCAGGTCGCGGTAGTCCTCGCGCGCGAGGACGTCCTGCATCGTCAGGGGTGAGCCTTTCGGCGCCATCCCGCGCCCGAGTCGAAGCGACGTGAGCATCTGGCCGGCGACCGACCACCGGCTGTCCACGGGGCTCCCGCGGCCGACGGTCCGCATGTACCCGAGCAGGTCGACCGGGCTGGGCATCGCGGTGAATCCTAGGGCGTCCGGCCCTAGACCCGCTCCGGGTCGACGACGCCAAGCGCCTCCACGAGCGTGAAGAATGCCTTCGCGAACGGCGACGCCTCCGTCCGCTCGCGCACCTGGTCCCAGTCGATCTGCTCGCGGAGCGCGCGCGCCCACTCGAGCACGCTGCTGAAGTCGGGCTCCTGCTCGGTCATCGCGAGCAGCTTCGCGACCATCATGTCCTCGAGCGTCGAGACCTTGATGCGGAGCGCCATCACCTCGCTCATGGGCGCACGATCGATGAACTCGTCGGTGATCGGGCCGCCGGCAGGGCTGAAGATCAGGTCGACGAGGGCGCCGTTCGGATGCCAGGTCTTGTAGAGCCAGCCCTCCGGCGGACGCTCCGTCTTCCAGCCCGCCTCCTCGAACGCGGCCAGGGCGCGGTCAGCGTCCTCCGGCTTCAGCAGGAAGTCGACGTCGTGCTCGCTCTTGGGGCCGCCACACGCCCACGCGGACAGCCCACCGCCAAGGACGAACCGGATCTCGCACCGGCGCAGGATTCCCGCGGCACGCTTCATCGCCTCGATCAGCTCGTCGAAGGAAGGCTCGGGCATCGTTCCACGGCCGTTTCCGTTTAGCTCGAATGTGCAACATCGAGGTGTGTGATTCGCATCGCGGCCGCCGGTGACCTGCACGCGTCCGAAGCGACGCGCGAGCGCGTGGAGCGCGCATTCGAGACCGTTGCCGCAGAGTCCGACGTCATCCTGCTCGCGGGCGACCTGACGACCACCGGGGAGCCGGAGCAGGCGCAGGTCGTCGCCGACGCATGCCGCGACCTCGATGTTCCCGTGTTCGCGGTTCTCGGCAACCACGACTATCACGCGGGCCGCGTCGAGCATCTCGTCGCCGTGCTCGAGGAGGCGGGCGCCTACGTCCTCGACCGCTCGTGGCGCATGTGCAACATCGCCGGCATCGAGCTCGGCGTCGTCGGCGCGAAAGGCTTCGTCGGCGGGTTCCCCGGCTCGGTGCTGCCGGATTTCGGCGAGCCTCTTCTCCGGCAGCTGTACGCCGAGACGACACGCGAAGCCGAGTCGATCGCGAAGGGCCTACAGGAGATCGTGCACTGCGATCTGCGCATCGTGCTCCTGCACTACTCGCCGATCCAGGCAACGGTCGAGGGCGAGCCGGAGGGGATTCACGTGATGCTCGGCAGCGACCGGCTGGCCACACCGATTGCGGAGTACGGCGCGGACCTCGTGCTGCACGGTCACGCGCACGCGGGCTCGTTCCAGGGCCACATCGGCAAGATCCCCGTGTACAACGTCGCGGTGCACGTCACCGGTCGGGACTTCTGGATCTTCGACCTCGAAGGCGTACGCGGCAGAAGCGAGGCTCACGTCGACGGGCCTGCAGCGTAAGCTGATCGCGTGGCAGCAAGCGTCGTCCGGATCTCGATCGCGCCCGTCAAGTCGCTCGGACTCGTGCACCCGGACGAGGTGCTCCTCGAGCTCGGCGGCGTGCGCGGGAACCGTCGCTTCTGGCTTGCCGACGCTGGTGGTCGCCTCTTCAACAACAAGCGCAACGGGCCTATGGTGCGCGTTCGCGTCGATTGGAACGAGGAGACGCGACGCCTCGTGCTCGACTTCCCCGACGGGCGGCGCGTCGACGGCGTGGTCGAGCTCGGGGAGCGCGTCGACGCGACGATGTACCGGCATCCACATCCGTCCCGCCGCGTCGTCGGGCCGTGGGAAGCGGCGCTCTCCGAGCACGTCGGCCGGCAGCTGACTCTGTTGTACGCAGACGGCCATGCGGTGGACCGCGGGTATCGCGGCGGCACGGTGTCGCTCGTCTCGCGCGCGTCGCTCGACCGACTCGGGCGTGAGGCAGGCGCCGACGGCCCCGTCGACGGACGCCGCTTTCGGATGCTCTTCGAGATCGACGGCGTAGACGCGCACGACGAGGACGAGTGGCTCGGCACGCAGGTGCAGCTCGGCGAGGCGATCATCGTCCTGAACGGCGACGTCGGCCGCTGCGTCGTGACGTCACAGGATCCGGAGACCGGTGTGCCCGATCTCGACACGCTCGGCACGCTCGCCGCATACCGCCGTGAGGGGCGGAACGAGCCGCTGCCGTTCGGTGTCTACGGCGCCGTCGCCGTGCCGGGCCGAGTGCGAGTCGGCGACCGCGTCCAGCCGCTCCGGGACAGGCTTCTCGCCACTACATAGCAATCGCGCTATCCTGCGCGCCGATGGCGGCACGCGCACGGGCAGCGGACAAACGGCCACTCGAGCGGCTGCGCGAGCGCATCGCCACGGGCGACCGCGGTTGGTTCTTCGCGAACATCGCGGACAAGGTCGCCGAGCGGCGCCTCGAGATGAACCTCTCTCAGCGCGAGCTCGCCGAGCTGTGCGGCACGACGCAGTCGGCGATCGCACGCCTCGAGCGTGGCGGACGTCCGCCGAGGATCGACACTCTGCTGCGCATCGCAGACGCGCTCGACTGCGACCTCCTGGTCGACCTGGTCCCGCGCCACTCCTAATCGTGCGCTAAACACCCTGAAGGCGCCCGCGTTCGCGGTCGCTGGTCTTCGACGCTCCGAACGATCCGTTGGCTCAGAGCGTGAGGACGTCGCCGTCGGCGGCGCGCTCGAGACCGTCGGAGAGCGGCAGCTCGTCAGGCCGGTGGATGACGACCAGGCGCCGCGCGCCGGACTCCCCGAACGCCGTCACCGCCTCGTCCTCGCTCAGGTGGCCGCGCTCGGCGGGCTCGGGCTCGCGGAGCGTCGCCTCGCAGAGGAAGAGATCGGCGTCACGTGCGAGCTCGGTCAGCTTCGGGCTCGGCCCGGTGTCGCCCGAATAGGCCAGCGTGCTGCGGTGGTTCGAGACCCGAAGCCCGAACGTCAGCTCGGAGTAGTGGTCGAGCCGCACCGGCGTGACCTCGAATCCCGCAGCCCTGAAGGGCGTTGCATCGGCGTACTCGTGCACCTGGAACGCCGTCTCGATCTGAGGAGCGAAGCTCAGCTCCTCGCCGTACGCGCGCAGCCGCTCGATCCCGTGCGGCGGCAGCCACAGCTCCGGCTTCGGAAACTCCCGCCCCGGACCGAAGCTCGCGCCGAAGATCCACGGCACGAGGTCGCCCCAGTGGTCGAGATGGAAGTGCGTGATGGCGACGGCGTCGACGCGCGGCCAGCCGCCGTCCAGTTGGCGCAGCCGCGGCAGGACGCCGGGCCCGCAGTCGAGGAGGAGCCGTCCGTCGCCCTCGACGAGATAGCCGGATTGCGCACCGCCGGCGTTGGGCCACGCCGGCGAGCAGCCGATGACAGTGAGCTTCATGCTCCTATCCTCGCGTATTTCCGCGATTGCGTTTCGGTGTATAACTGCCTGGTGCAGCGAGCATCCTCCGACGTCCTGAGCAACGTCCCGCTCTTTGCAGGCCTCGACCGGCGCGAGCTCGAGGAGATCGCAGCCACGATGCGCGAGCGCAAGTTCTCCGCCGGCGACACCGTGACCGAGGAGGGAACCGGCGGCGCCGGCTTCTTCGTGATCGAGAGCGGCGAGGCGGAAGTCTCGGTCGAGGGGCAGCCGCGCGGCACGATCAGGCCTGGAGACTACTTCGGCGAGATCGCACTGCTCACCGGCTCCGACCGCACCGCGACCATCACCGCGAAGACCGACATGGTCTGCTGGGGCATGACCCCTTGGGACTTCCGGCCGCTCGTCGAGAGCAACTCCACCATCGCGTGGAAGCTCCTCACGGCGATGGCCGACAAGTTGAAGTAACGCCCGCGAAGCGGGCGCACCAGTCAAACGCGATTGCTAGTGTCGCCCGGTGGAGCCTGTCGACTCGATCGACTACCTCGCCGACGCCGAGCCCGCGCCCGGACGGCTCGCCCTCGTCGAGCGGTTCGTGAACACGGTCGACCTCGAGCACGGCCGCGAGATGCTGAGCGAGCCGGAGCGCCTCCGCTCGATTCTCGGCCTCGGGCGCGACGTCCCGGTCGGCGCGGCCGATCTCCGGCGCGCGCTCGAGGTGCGAGAGGCGCTGCGGAGCCTCGCGCTCGCGAACAACGGCGGCGATGCCGACCCGGAGGCGCCGGCGGTGCTCGAACGGGCTGCGGCGCGCGGCCGGCTCGTGGTCCGCTTCGTGGACGACGGCGTCGAGCTCGCGCCGTCGTCGCCCGGCGTCGACGGCGCGCTCGCCGATCTCGTCGGCATCGTCTACACCGCGACGGCCGACGGGACGTGGTCGCGGCTCAAGGCGTGCCGGCGCGACGTCTGCCACTGGCTCTTCTACGACCGCTCGCGCAACCGCTCGGCCGTTTGGTGCCGGATGGCGGTCTGCGGCAACCGCATCAAGACGCGGGCGTACCGGGAACGGCGCGCCACGCCCCGGGCACGAACCGGTCGTCGGTGAGCCAGAGGCCGGCGATCGCGAGCGCAGCGCCGAGCAACACGACGAATACGCCGCCCACGCCCGGGGCGTCGAGTGCGAAGAAGTGGCGGGCGGCCGGCACCGCC
>DASSGL010000148.1:0-9068 GCA_035693525.1 Gaiellaceae bacterium
GTCGCGGCGGCTGCGCTCCTGACTGCGCCGGCGGCGCTCGCGGGCGGCACGTCGCAGTTCGGCCCGCACGACCCGTGGTACGCGTACGCACGCTCGGTCACGCAGGCGCAGCAGCCCGATCCCTGGCTTCGCTACGCAGTCGCGCTCACGAGCCGTGCGAGCAGCGCCGAGCGCGCGGGGCTCTCGTTCACGACCGACACACTCGGCGGCAAGGGGCACGCACCGCAGGCTCCCGTCGTGCACTTCGTCAGCGACACGCTCGCGCCCGGCGGCGGAACGACGGTCGTCCGGACCGCTTCGGCCTTCGACTGGAACGACGCCGGCATCGGCGCAGGCGCGGCGATCGCTGCGCTGCTCCTCGCGTCGGCTGCTGGCGTCGCGGTGATGCGCCGCCGCGGGCGGCTCGCGTTCTGAGGCTCCCTTCCAACCCGGGAGAGGACGGCGTCGGCAACACCGGCGCCGTCCGCTACTCCGGGGAATGGCAGACCGCCTCGACGTTGTTGCCGTCGAGGTCGTGCACGTAGGCGGCGTAGTACGTGGCGTGGTACTCCTCGCGGATTCCCGGCGCGCCGTTGTCGATCCCGCCGGCGTCGAGCGCCGCCTCGTGGAACGCGTCGACCGTGCCGCGGTCGGCGCAGGTGAATGCGAGATGCGCGCCGGTGCCGAACGGCTCACGCTGCGTGATCCAGAGCTCGGGCTTGTGCTCGTCGGTGCCGAGGCCGGCCGCCTTCCATTCGTCGAGCGGCATCACGACCCGGTATCCGAGCGGCGCGAGCGCGCGCTCGTAGAACGCACGGCTCGCCGCGTAGTCCTGCACGTTGATCCCGACGTGGTCGAACATCCGGCGCTCCCTTCTCAGTAGGCTCGCCCGCAATGATCCTCCAGAACGGGGTGGTCCGCACGCTCGATTCCTCACTGCCGGAATCGCGGGCACTCGCGATCGCGGGCGACCGCGTCGCAGGCGGCGTCGGCGTGCACGAGACGGCGCTCGCGAGTCCGGAGACCGTCGACCTCGGGGGGCGCTGCGTCCTCCCGGGCTTCACCGACTCGCACGTCCACTTCCCCACGTGGGCGGTGGCTCAGCGGGAGGTGTCGCTCGACGGCTGCGCTTCCCTCGACGAGGCGCTCGCGCGCATCCGCGACGCCGATGATCCCGGGATTTGGCTGCGCGGCTACGGCTGGCGCGACGCGGACTGGACCGACGGCCGCACCCCGACGCGCGCCGACCTCGACGCGGTCACCGGCGCGCGCCCTACGGCGATGATCGCGAAGGACTACCACTCGTTCTGGCTGAACAGCGCGGCGCTCGCGGTCGCGCACGGCGACCTCGACGTCGAGGGCGGCGTCGTCGAGCGCGACCTCGACGGCGAGCCCACCGGCATCCTCCGCGAAGAAGCCGCGTGGCGGTTCAAGGACCGCTACATGCAGCTCCCTGCCGACGAGTACGTCGACGCGATGCGCAGCGGCATGAGGCGTGCGAACGCACGCGGCGTCACGTGCGTGCACGACAAGGACGGCTGGCTCGGTGCGGTCGGCTTGTGGCAGCGTCTGGACGAGGTGACCGGGCTCACGCTCCGCGTCTGGCAGTCGGTCCCTCATGAGCATCTGCCGGAGCTGCGCGCGCTTTCACTTCGAAGCGGCGTCGGTTCGCCGTTCCTGCGCGTCGGCTACCTCAAGGTCTTCATGGACGGCACGCTCGGCTCGCAGACCGCATCCATGCTCGACGGCAGCGGCGTCCGGATCACGAGCGGCGACGAGCTCGCCGCGATCGTGACGGCCGGCACCGAGGCCGGCTGGCCGGTCGGCGTGCACGCGATCGGCGACCGCGCGAACCGCGAGGCGCTCGACGCGTTCGAGCGGACGCGCGGCGTCTGGCAACCCGCAGGGCTGCGACAGCGGATCGAGCACGCTCAGTGCCTCGCGCACGACGACGTCGCGCGCTTCGCGGAGATCGGGGTCGCGGTGTCGGCACAGTTCAGCCACGCCCCGTCGGACCGCGACCTGGCCGAGCGCTTCTGGGGCGACCGGCTCGAGGGCACGTACGCGTTCCACTCGCTGCTCGACGCGGGTGCGTTGATCGCCAACGGATCGGATGCGCCCGTCGAGGAGCTCGATCCGTGGGCCGGCGTGGTCGCCGGCGTCCGGCGGACGATCGACGAGCGTCCGCCCTGGCGCCCGGAGGAAGCGGTCACGCTCGAGCAGGCGCTGCACGCGACGTGCGTCGCGCCGGCGTGGCTCTCGCACGACGAGCGCATCCGGGGAACGCTCGTCCCGGGGAGGCTCGCCGACCTCGTCGTGCTCGACCGCGACCCGTTCGTGTGCGAGCCCGACGAGCTCGCGCAGGTGCAGGTCGTCGCGACGATGGTGGGCGGCCGCTGGGTGCACAACCCGCCGCCCTGGGACTGACAAGAAGAGCCTAGAAAGCGGTGTCAGACACCGCCTTCGGCGGAGTCGAAAGAGCAAAAAAGTGGTGTCAGACACCGCCTTCGGCGGAGTCAGACACCCGTGCGGCAGTCCGCGCAGGCGCCGCGAAGCACGACCTCGTGGGCGCTCACCGAGTAGCCGCTCCGCTCCTCGACCGCATGGATCGCCTGCTCGAGGCGCGGGTCCGCGAAACGCTCGACCTTGCCGCAGTCGTCGCAGACGAGGTGATGGTGGTGCTCGTCGTCGCTGCGGAGCGCCTCGAAGCGGACGATCCCGTCGCCCACGTCGACGCGCTGGACGAGTCCGTGCTCGACGAGGGTCTCGAGGATCCGGTAGACGCTCGCGAGGCCCACCCTCTCGCCCCGGCCGCCGAGCGCCGCATGGATCTCCTGCGCCCCGCGGCAGCACGACTGCGCGCCGAGGTAGTCGATCACGCTCGAGCGCGCCGCGCCGGCCCGGTACCCGGCCCGCCGGAGCTCTGCCCGTGCCTCGTCCGTCCAGCTCATTGGACAAACAATAACGAGAACAGTTATCGTCTGGCCGATGAGAATTGTTCTCGCGATCGGCGCCGCGCTGCTCGCCCTCGCCGCCGTCGCCGGGTGCGGCGGCTCCTCGGCCGCTGCCGGCCCGACCGTCGTCGCGGCCTTCTACCCGCTCGCGTACGCCGCCCAGCAGGTCGGCGGGCCGCGCGTGTCGGTGAAGAACCTCACGCCGCCGGGGGCCGAGCCGCACGACATCGAGCTCACCGCCCGAGAGGTCGCCGACCTTCAGCGCGCCGACGTCGTCCTCTATCTCTCGCACGGCTTCCAGCCGGCCGTGCAGGACGCTGTCCGAGATGCGCAGGGGACGAAGGTCGATGCGCTCGCGGGCATCGGCATCCGAACGGGCGTAGGGGACGAGGCCGGAAGGCCCGACCCGCACGTATGGCTCGATCCGCACCTCTACGCGCAGATCGCCGGCCGCATCGGCACAGCCCTCGGCGAGCCGCGGCGAGCGAAGGCGCTCGCGGCACGGGCCACCGTGCTCGACCACGCCTATCGCAAGGGCCTCGCGCAGTGCGCGCGCCGCACGTTCGTGACGAGTCACGCTGCGTTCGGCTATCTGGCAGCGCGGTACGGCCTGCGGCAGATCGCGATCACGGGCATCGATCCCGAGTCCGAGCCGAGCCCGAAGTCGCTCGCGCATCTCACGCAGCTCGTGCGGCGCGAGCACATCAGCACGGTCTTCTTCGAGCGGCTCGTCTCGCCGAAGCTCGCGCAGACGGTCGCGCGCGAGGCCGGTGCGAAGACGGCGGTGCTCGATCCGATCGAAGGACTGACCGCCGACGAGCAGCGGCAGGGCGCGACGTACTTCTCGCTGATGCGCCAGAACCTGCACGAGCTCCGAACGGTCCTCGGATGCCGGTAGTCGAGCTCGACGGCGTCGACTTCGGCTATCTCCAGGGTCAGCGCGTGCTCTCGGGCGTCGACCTGCGCGTCGGCGAGGGCGAGTTCGTCGCGATCGCCGGACCGAACGGCGGCGGCAAGACGACGCTGCTTCGCCTCGCACTCGGGCTCGAGCGCCCGACGAGAGGCCGGGCGCTGCTCTTCGACGAGCCCGCGCATCGCTCGTCGAAGCGCGCCTGCATCGGCTACCTCGCGCAGCGCTCGCAGATCCGGCTCCACGCGCCCGCCACCGTGCGCGACGTGGTCGAAGCCGGACGAGCTCCGCTCCGCCTGCTCGGCCGGCTGTCACGCGAGGATCGCCGCGCCGTCGACGAGGCGATCGAGCGCGTGGGGCTTTCACATCTTGCGACGAGGCCGATGCGTCGCCTTTCGGGAGGGCAGCAGCAGCGGGCGTTCATCGCGAAAGCCCTCGCCTCGCGGCCGCGCCTGCTCGTGCTCGACGAGCCGACGACGGGGGTCGACGTCGAGGCGCAGGAGGCGCTCGGCGATCTCCTGCGCCGGCTGCACGAAGACCTGGGCGTGACGATCCTCTACGTCTCGCACGAGTTCGGCGCCGTCGAGGCGTTCGTCGAGCGGCTCGTCCTCGTGCGCGAGCGGATCGTCTTCGACGGGCCTCCGTCCGAGCTTCCGGGGATGTGGCACGACCCGTCGCACGCGCATGCTTGATCTCGAGTTCATGCGGCTCGCGTTCGGCGCCGGCGCGGTCGTCGGCGTGCTCGCGCCGACCGTCGGCTTCTTTCTCGTGCAGCGGGAGATGAGCCTCATCGGCGACGGCATCGGCCACGTGGCGTTCGCCGGCGTCGCGGCGGGCTACCTGCTCGGCATCTCACCCGTGTGGACCGCGCTCGGCGCTGCACTGCTCGGCGCGGCCGTCATCGAGTGGCTGCGCGCTCGGCGACGTACGGCCGGCGACCAGGCGCTCGCAATCGTCTTCTACACCGGAATCGCCGGCGGCGTCGTCCTGGTGTCCGCGGCCGGTGCGTTGAACGCGAACCTGTTCGCGTACCTCTTCGGCTCGATCCTCACCGTCTCGCGAAGCGACCTCGCCGTGATCGCGGTGCTCGGTCTCTGCGCGCTGCTCCTGATCGTCGTGCTGCTGCGCGGCCTTTTTGCGGTCTCGCTCGACGAAGAGGGAGCGCGGGTCGCGGGGCTCCCCGTCGCATGGCTGAACGGCGTCGTCGCGATGCTCGCCGCGCTGACGGTCGGCGTCTCGATGCGCATCGTCGGCATCCTCCTCATCGCCGCGTTGATGGTGCTGCCGGTCGTGGCCGCGCAACGTGTCGCCTGGAGCCTGCGCTCGACGATCGGGATCGCCGTCGCCGCGGGGCTCGGCTCGGCGCTCGCCGGGCTGACGATCTCCTACTACGCGGATCTGCCGCCGGGCGGGACGATCGTGCTCACGGCGACCGGGCTCTATCTCGTCGCTTCTCTGGCGTCCTGGCTCCGGGTTCGGCCCTAGACCGCTTCGTCATTCCGAAAGCGGTGTCAGGCACGCCGCTTCGCGGCGAGCCAGACAGCACGAAAGGCTGGCCGCTCCTGCGGGATGGTCCGGCGATCGGGAACGAGAGCGGACCCACACTGCGCTCGTGCGCCGTACCCTGCTCATCGCAGCGACGGTCCTGGTCTCGACGCTCGGCTCCGTCACCTCCGGCTGGGGAGCCCCGCCGCCGAAGCCCGGCCCTCCCCCGCCAACGCCGACCGGCACGCTCGCGATCTGTAATGCATCCGGCGCGCGGCCGATCACGGTCGCGCTCGGGTATACGGCCGCTGCGGCCGCCTCCGCGGGCGGCACGCTGTCCTTCACGGTGGGGGTCGGCGCCTGCACCGGCCAGGTCTTCTATCCGCTGGGGGCAGCGGTGACGGTCACGGAGAACGTCCCCTCCGGCTATTCCGTCACGAGCATCACGATCGGCGGCGGCGGTAGCACGATCGCCTCGATGAACCTGGCCGCCGCCGCGGCCGGCGTGACGATCGGGTCGGGCCAGTCCGTGCTGACCTTCACGACGAGCGCGCCCGCGCCCTTCACCCCGCCCAGGGCCTGCAAGGTGCCGAATCTCGTGGGGCTCGGGCTCCTCGGCGCCAAGGCCGCCCTGAAGCGGAACGCCTGTACCCTCGGGCGCGTCGGGAGGGCCTATTCGGGCGCCATCCCGGTCGGACGGGTCGTCGGCGCGAAGCCGAGGCGCGGCACCGTGCTCGCCCACGCCGCCCCGGTCGACCTCGTCCTGAGCCGGGGCCCGCGCGCCTGAGGCGGCCGGCCGGGGACTACAATCCGTGGATGGCCCGGACCATGAACGCCGTCCACGAGGCGACCACCTGCGCGGTGGCGGCATCGGCCGAGATCATCGGCGCGAAATGGACGGCGCTCCTCGTGCACGACCTCTCGGAGGGCCCGCGGCGCTTCTCGCAGCTCGAGCGCTCCTGCAGCGGCATCAGCCCGCGGACGCTCGCCGAGCGTCTGCGCGTGCTCGAGCAGGAGAGCATCGTGGAACGTCACAGCTACCCGGAGTCGCCGCCTCGGGTCGAGTACGAGCTGACCGCGAAGGGCGAGTCCCTCCTCCCGATCATCGACGCGATGCGGGAGTTCGGCCACACCTGGCTCACCTGCGAGCACGACCACTCGCACGCAGCGGCCTGACGAGCCTCGAGGGCGCCGGCTGCTACTCGGACGGCAGCTCGCCGAGCTTCGTGTAGAGCGCGGCCGCGGTGTCGACCCCTTGCTCGAAGTAGCGGACGAGGAACCGCTCGTTCGGCGAGTGCACGTTCGACTCGGGTAGTCCGAAGCCGGTCAGCACGGTCGGGATGCCGCGGTCGGCCAGGGCGGGGACGATGGGCAGCGTCCCGCCCGTGCGGACGAGGAGCGGCCGGACACCGAGGGCCTGCTCGAACGCGTCGAGACCGAGCTGCACTGCCGGCGAGTCAGGCTTGACGAGGCCGGGAGGCGCTCCGTCCCACCGGATGTCGAGCTCGGCGCCCGCAGGCGCCGCCTCCCGCATCAGGAGCTCGGCGTTGGCCCCGATCTTCTGCATGTCCTGGCCCGGCGCGAGCCGGATCGTCACCTGGCCCATCGCGTGCACCGAGAGTGCCGTGTTGCGGAGGCCGGGCTTCCCGCCGAGAAACCCTGTGACATCGGCAGACGGCTCGGCGAAGGTTCGGATGTAGAACTGCTCGGCCGCGTTCGGATCGAGCGGCCGCGCGCCCTGCGAGGAGAGCTCGTCCCCTCCCGGGGGCAGCGCGCTCCACGATTCGAGCTCGGCGGCGGTCGGAGAAGCAATCCCCTCGCGCAGCGGCTCCGGGAGCAGGCCGTTCGGGCCGGCGAGCACCGCCTCGAAGCAGCGCATCAACGCGTGGACGGCGTTCAGCGCCGCTCCGCCGTACATGCCGGAGTGCAGGTCCCGTTCACCCGTCGTGACGTCCACGTCGAACGCGATGAGGCCACGCGTCGCGAGCTCGAACGCGGGCATGTCGATCCGCAGCATGCCGCCGTCGAAGATGACGGCCGCATCGGCGCCGCGATCGTCGACGCCGAGATAGTCGACGATCGTCTGCCCGCCGGTCTCCTCCTCGCCGTCGCACGCAAAGCGCAGGTTGACCGGGAGCGCGTTCGCCTCGACGAGCCTCTGCGCGGCCTTGAGGAGGATGTAGAGCTGGCCCTTGTCGTCGGTGACGCCGCGCGCGTATGCCCACCCGTCTTCGATCGTCAGCTCGAACGGCTCGGTGCGCCAGAGCTCGAGCGGGGCGGGCGGCTGGACGTCGAAGTGGCCGTAGCAGAGCACCGTCGGCGCGCCGGCGGGATCGGTCGATGCCGGGATGTCGCCGAGCGCGAGTGCGCTCTCGCCGAACGGCGTCAGCTCTGCGCTGCCGCCCACGCGCCGGATGAAGTCGCACACCCATTCGCCCGCGCGTGTGACGTCGTCGCGATGCGCGGGGTCCGCGCTCACCGACGGGATCGCGATGAACTCAGTCAGCTCGCGTTGCCAGGTCTCGTCCATGGGGCGAGACTCTACGCAAGTAGTGCGCGCCGCCGCCGAGCCCGGCGGCTTCGTCGCCGGGATTCAGCAGGCCGCACGTCTGCAGCGAGAGGCAGCCGCAGCCGATGCACGTCGTGAGACGCGTCCGGATCGACTCGAGCGTCGCGATCCGCGCATCGAGCTCACGCCGCCAGCTCGAGGAGAGGCGGGCCCAGTCGCGCTTCGTCGGCTGCCGTCCCTTGGGAAGCGTGTCGAGCGCCTCGCGGATCCGTTCGAGCGGAATGCCGGCGGCCTTCCCGGCCTGGACGAGCGCCACCCGGCGCAGGGTCACCGGCGTGTATCGCCGTTGATTGCCGTCCGTGCGCTCCGCGCTGATCAGCCCCTGGCGCTCGTAGAAGCGCAACGCGGACTGAGAGACTCCGCTCCGGGTCGAGAGCTCGCCGATCGACAAGGTCCGAGGCACTTGACTTCAACCTTAGTTGAAGTTCTACCGTGCTCGCATGACGACTATTGCGACCGAGCTCGGCTACGCCGATCTGCCCGAGCTCCTCATTCGGTTGACCGGCGACGAGAAGCACGACTCGAGCTCGCTCTCGACGCTCGACGTGCTCTGGGTGCTGTACGACCGCGTCCTGGTCGAGGACGACCGCTTCCTGCTCTCGAAGGGCCACGGTCCGACAGCCTTCTACGCCGTCCTCGCCGCAAAGGGAATCCTGCCGCTCGAGCTGCTCGACGACTTCGGAAGCTTCGGCTCCGCGCTCGGCCACCACCCCGACCGAGTCCTCGTGCCGGGAGCAGAGATCGGGAGCGGCTCCCTCGGCCACGGGCTGCCCATCGCGGTCGGACGCGCGCTCGCCGGGCGGCGCACGTTCGTGCTCGTCGGCGACGGCGAGCTCGACGAAGGCTCGAACTGGGAAGCGGTGCAGTACGCCGGCCGCGTCGGGCTCGACCCCCTGACCGTGGTGGTCGTCGACAACGACTCCTCGACTTACCACTGGCCCGGCGGGATCGAGCAGCGGTTCGCCTTCGAGGGCTGGCACGCAGTTCGCGTCGACGGGCGCGACCATGATGCGCTCGCCGCGGCTCTCCGCGATCGGGTCGAACGCCGTCCGCGCTGCGTGGTGGCGGACGTTCGGCGATGACGATGCGGGCGCGCTTCTACGAGGCCGCGGCGCAGGCACTCGAGCGCGACGAGAGGGTGGCGCTCGTCCTGGCCGACATCGGGGTCTCG
>DASSGL010000149.1:0-12058 GCA_035693525.1 Gaiellaceae bacterium
CGTGCGGCTACGGCTGCATCCTCTCGCTCCCCGAGGGAGGCGTCGGCTTCACGACGATCGAGCTCAAGACGAACTTCCTCCGCACGGCGCGCACCGGGACGATCTCGTGTGAGGCGACCCGCATCCACGGCGGCCGAACGACGCAACTCTGGGACGCGACCGTGCGCGACGAGGATGCGCGCACGTTGGCGCTCTTTCGCTGCACGCAGCTGGTGTTGCGGTAGAGCGAAAAGCAAAAGCGGTGTCAGGCACGCGCCTACGGCGCGAGCCAGACACCAATCGGGCTAGCGGCGTGCACGATGGCCGCGCGCCACGAAGCAGCCGTCGCAGAGCGCCCCCGAGCGAGGCGTCGGCGCGCGACGAGGACGCGCGCTTGCTGGCTCTTTCGCTGCACGCAGCTCGTGTTGCGGTAGAGCGAAAAGCGAAAAGCAAAGCGGTGTCAGGCACGCGCCTTCGGCGCGAGCTAGACACCGGCTAGCGGCGGGCGCGATAGCCGCGCGCCATGAAGCAGCGGTCGCAGAGCGTCGCCCACGGCGCCGTGCGCGAGCCGCAGACGCGGCAGCGCCCGATCGTCGGATCGTCGATCTCGGCGCGCAGCTCCTGCACGACGCGCGCGGCTGCGGCCTCCTCGAGCGCGGCGGCCTTCTCGATCGTCACGCCGGCGACACCGGGATACTGAAGGGCGAACCAACGCAGGATCGACGCCTCGCGCGCGGCCTGCTCGGCCTCGAGCAGGCCGGCGCGGCGCAGCCGCTGCGGGTCGAGAAGCCACGAGATCACGGTCTGCTGGGGCTTGTCTCCGGCCACCGCGCAGGCGAGCGTGCCGAGCAGGTCGAGCGCGTCGTCGTCGACCGGGGCCTGCATCAGCTTCCACACCTCGGCGAGCTCGAGCCGTCGCCGGCACTCGCGCAGGGCGTCTCTGACCGCGTCGAGCCGAGCGAGGAGCGGCGCGATCGACTCGACCGTCAGCCACCCGTCGTCGCTCCAGTAGCGCAACGCCGCGTGCCGCCACGCGTAGAGGGCAGGCTCCAGCTCGTCGACGCGTGAGACGTTGAGGTCGGTGAGCTGCGGCCGCAGGCGACCCGTGTCGACCACGCGGTACCCCCAGTGGCCGCCCGGCAGCTCGACATGCGGCGTCAGCGCGGCGCGGACGAGCTCGGGATCGGGGTGCGCCCATGGGACTCCCGTGAGCACGCCGACGTGACCCCGCTCGTGGAAGCCGAAGCGCCCCGCGCGGCCCGCGATCTGCGCGATCTCCCACGGCTCGAGGTCTCGGCGGTCGTGCCCGTCGAACTTCTCGGTCTCCGCGAAGAGGAGAGTCTCGCACGGCAGGTTGACGCCGTGGCCGAGCACGTCGGTCGACGTGCACACGTCGGCGGCGCCCGAGAGAAAGCGCTCGATCTCCTCGCGCCGCGACGCGAGCGGCATAGCGCCGTACAGGACCGCGACCCGTCCGGGGTGGAGCTGGTTCAGCTCGCCGGCGAGGCCGATGACCGCCCGCCGGCTGAACGCGACGACCACCGTCCCCGATCCCAGCCCCGCGATTCCGCGCTTCCCAACCCACTCGAGCGGTGCCTTGCGCTCGAAGAACCGAACGTCGGCGGACGGGAACGCGCGCTCGACGAGCGGCAGCGCCTCGACGGCGCCGAGCACGAGGATGTTCCGATAGTCGCCGCCGAGCATCAGCCGCGTCCACGCAGACCCGCGTTCGTCGTCCTCCGCCCACTGCACCTCGTCGAGCACGAGGGTGTCGCCGCGCATCGGCGCCATCTCCGCGGTGCAGCAGATGATCGGCGCATCGGCGTTGATCCGCTCCTCGCCGGTCACGAGCCCGACGTCGTCGCCGAGCTCCTCGGACAGGCGGCGGTGCGCTTCCTGCGCGAGCATGCGGAGCGGCGCCGCGTAGACGCCGCGTCCGTTCTCGACGAGGAATCGGAGCGCGTCGTGCGTCTTCCCCGAGTTCGTGGGGCCGAGGTGCGCGATCACCTGCTCAGGCTCGTGTGCGCGCTGGGGCAGGCGAACCGTCAGGTCCGCGATCGGCTTCCGCGCGGGTCTCCGGTGGTGCCGCTCGGCGCGGCTCGGTCTCTTCTGCGGGCGATGCTTTGCCACGAGATCCACCGTAGCTGTGGGAGGAAGCGGCGCCAGGCACGGCCGGGCGCCATCGTGGTCAGGCGCCGGCTGCTCGGGAGCCGGACACGAGAACGCGAAGCGCAGTCGCCAGCGCTTCGTCGGTCGCCGTGCGCGGGTTGTCGCGAGCGCGGATCTGCGGCGCGATGCCGACGTTCGAGATGTCCCGCCCGGACGGGGTGAAGTAGCGCGCGATCGTGAGCTCGAGCGCGGCGCCGCCTCCGAGCGGGTCGATCGACTGCACAAGGGCCTTGCCGAAGGTGCGCTCGCCGACCACCGTGGCACGGTGATGGTCGCGGAGCGCCGCGGCGACGATCTCGCTCGAGCTGGCGCTGAAGCGGTCGACCAGCACCACGACGGGCAGCCGCGTCGCGACTGCTCCGGCGGCGCGGAAGACGGCCCTCGGCTCGTGACGGCTGACGAGCGACACGACGATGCCGTGCTCGACGAAGAGCGACGCGACGGCAACGGCCTGGTCGAGGAGCCCGCCCGGGTTCTGCCGCAGGTCGAGGACGAAGCCCTGCGCACCGAGCCGCTGGAGCCGCCGCAGCTCGCGGCTCAGCACCATTGCGGCCCCGGAGCGGAACGCGCT
Organism: Gaiellaceae bacterium; assembly: GCA_035693525.1. GTDB lineage: Bacteria > Actinomycetota > Thermoleophilia > Gaiellales > Gaiellaceae > Palsa-739. The sequence continues at coordinate 2,720 of DASSGL010000149.1, forward strand.
GAGCCGCACCACGCCCCACCGCGAGCCCGCGTAGGAGAGAAGCCGGGCGTCGACGACGGGAGCGCGAATCGTCCCTCGCCGGACCAGCAGGTCGAGCGTCCGGGCGCCGCGCATGACGCCGAGACGGACCGTCGTCCCGCGCGGTCCGAGGATCTGCGAGAGCGCGGCACTCGTGCTCATCTGCTTCGCCTGCCGACGCCCGATGCGGACGATCGTGTCGCCGATGCGCATTCCGGCGCGCTCGGCGGGGCCCGGGTGAATCGAGACGACGACGTACCCCGAGGCGGACGGAAGCACGCTGACGCCGATTCCCGTGTACGTCGACGCGGTCTCCTGCCGCACGAGCCGGTAGTCCGCAGGCGCGAGATACTCGGTGTACGGATCCTTCAGGGCCGAGATGATCGCGTCGACCGAGCCGAGCTCGAGAACCCGGTTCGGGACCTGCCGGTAATAGCGAGCGGCGAGCGCGGAGCGAACCTCGTCGACGACGCTCGGGATCGCAACGGGCGTCGTCGCGCGGTTCTGCTCGGAGAGGCGGAAGCCGACGGCGAACGCCCCTGCAAGCGCGAGCCCTGCGCCGAGAACGAGGAGTGCGCGCCGCATCTGGACGACGCGAGCATACGGCTCGCGACGATCCGGTGCCGGCTTCCGGCCTAGACCTGGAGGAACCTGCGTAGCGTCAGCCCCGAGCCGGCGGCGCCGAGCAGAAGCCCCGCCACGATGAGCGCGAGTGCGTTGAGGCCGAACGGCAGCGCGTGCACGTCGGAGCCGCCGCCGATGTGGGGAAGAATCGACGGCAGCGCGACCTCTTTCCCGATCACGAGCAGGATGACGGCCATCAGCGCTCCGCCGAGCCCGCAGAGAAGGCCCTCGAGCATGAACGGCCCCCGCACGAACCAGTTCGTCGCTCCGACGAGCTTCATCACCTCGATCTCCCGTCGTCGCGCGAAGATCGACAGGCGGATCGTGTTCGCTATCAGCAGGGTCGAGGCGGTGACGAGCAATACGACCGCGACGAGGAAGGCGATCCAGATCACCTTCGCGATCGTCAGCACGCGGCTGGCCGTCTTCGAGCCCCAGCGGACGTCGTTCACCCCCGCGTAGCGTGCTTGCTGGATCGAGCGCCCCAGCTCGGGCGTGAACTCACCCTTGATCGGCGTGACGACCCACGCGTCGGGCAGCGGGTTCGACGGCAGCGGCGTCTTGTAGAGATCGGGGAACTTCGCGCGCATCTGCCTCTCCGCCGCCTCTTTCGAGACGAAGACGACGCGCTTGACGCGAGTGGTGTCCTTGCGGATCGAGCTGCCGACGAACGCCTCCTGCTGCTTGGTCGCGCCCTCCGCGAAGTAGACCTTCACCTGCAGCCCCTTCTTCACGTGGTCGCTCCACGAGAGCACCCACGTTCCGAGCGCGATGAAGAGCCCGAGCAGGAACATGCCGATGAGCACCGTCATCGTGGCCGCGAACGTCGTCGAGAGGTTCGCCGTGATCGAGGACCACGCCTCGGAGAACAACAAGCGGAACCGGCTCATGCCCGCTCCCGGCGCCGGCAAAGCCGGCACCTCCGCTCTTTGATGAGCTCCGTCGAGCCTACGCTCATTCGGAGGCGTACCCCCCACGCCGTTCGTCGCGCGCGAGCTTGCCTTCCTCGAGCGCGATCACGCGCTTGCGCATCTTGTCGACCATCTCCCGGTCGTGGGTGACCATGAGGATCGTCGTGCCTGCGCGGTTGATCCGATAGAGCAGCTGCATGATCCCCACCGACGTGTCGGGATCGAGGTTCCCGGTCGGCTCGTCGCAGACGAGGAGCGGCGGGTGGTTGACGACGGCGCGCGCGATCGAGACGCGCTGCTGCTCGCCGCCGGAGAGCTCGTCGGGAAGGGAGTCCATCTTGTGCGCGAGCCCGACCATGTTCATCACCTCGGGCACCTTGCGGCGAATCGAGGGGCGGCTCTCGCCCTGCACCTTCAGCGCGTACGCCACGTTCTCGGCCGCGGTCCGGGTCGGCAGGAGCTTGAAGTCCTGGAAGACGCAGCCGACGTTCCGGCGGAGCAGCGGCACCTTGCCGTGCTTCAGCCGCGCCAGATCGCGGCCGCCGACGATGATCTTGCCGTCGGTCGGGTCGATCTCCTTCAGCAGGAGCCGGATGAGCGTCGACTTCCCGGAGCCGGACGCGCCGACGATGAAGACGAACTCGCCCTTCTCGATCAGGAACGACACCCGGTCGAGCGCCTTCACGTCGGGGTCGTAGACCTTTGTCACTCCCTCGAACACGATCATCGGCGCTGCCGCGGGCCGCGCGGCCGACTGCTCCACCGGGCGCTCTACGACCGTGGCGATGGGCTCTGTCTCGAGATCTGTCAAGGCTGTAACCGGTGTGGCGAAACGTCGGCGGGCGCCGCGCCCGCGCCGGTCAGGACGGGTGGGTGGCCGCCATACTAACTGACGGACCGGCTGAACTTGTTAACGAACTACGCGCCGTTTCCCGCCGCTTGCAGGAGATATGCGCGGATGAACCCGTCCAGGTCGCCGTCGAGGACTCCCTGCGTGTTCCCCATCTCGTAGTCCGTGCGGTGATCCTTGACCAGCTGGTACGGGTGCAGGACGTAGCTGCGAACCGCGTTGCCGCCGAACCCCATGCTGACGCCGCCGCGCTCGCGGGCGAGCTCCTCCTCCCGCTCTTCCTCGGCCTTCTCGGCGAGCCGGGAGCGCAGGATCTTCAGGGCCGTCTCCTTGTTCGCGGTCTGGCTGCGCTCGTTTTGGACAGAGACGACGATGCCGCTTGGCATGTGTGTGATCCGCACGGCGGAATCGGTCTTGTTGACGTGCTGTCCGCCCGCGCCCGACGAGCGAAACGTGTCCACGCGTATGTCGTCGTCGTCGATCTCGATGTCGGCGGCCTCGTCGAGGAGCGGCGCGACGATCACCTGAGCGAAGCTCGTGTGGCGGCGGTGGGCCTGGTCGAACGGGCTCAGCCGCACCAGGCGGTGCTTCCCGCGCTCGGCCTTGAGGATCCCGTAGGCGTTGTCGCCGCGCACGGTGAAGGTCGCAGACTTGATCCCGTACTCCTCGCCTGGGCTCGTCTCGAGGACCTCGGTCTTGAAGCCGCGGGCGGCGGCCCAGCGCAGATACATGCGGAGGACCATCTCGGCCCAGTCCTGCGAGTCCGTGCCGCCGGCGTCGGCCTGGATCGTCACCACCGCGTCGCCCGCGTCGTACTCACCCGAGAACAGCGCGTCTTCCTGGAGGCGCTCGAGCTCGTCGCGGAGCGGCACGATCGCCTTCGCGACGTCGTCGGCGAGCGACTCGTCGAGCGCAATGAGCTCGCGCGCATCCTCGTACTCGCGGTTCAGCCGGTCGTAGCGCTCGAGCCGCTTCGCGATCCGCGCGTGCTCGGCCGAGACGGCGGCCGCGCGCTGCTGGTCGTCCCAGAAGCCCGGTTGAGCGAGCTCCGTCTCGAGCTCGGCGAGCCGTGCTCTCAGCCGATCCGGGTCAAAGGTAACCACGGACCCAGTCGAGCTGGGCCCCGATCCCTTCGAGCTGCTCCTGCAGCGAGAGCTCCCGTTCGTCCGCCATCGCGTGGCGATGGTACCGGCCTCGGTACCGACCTCAGAGCCACCCCTTCTTGACCGCCAGCTCGACGGCCTCGCGCCGGTTGCGGGCGCCGAGCTTGCGGATCGCGGCGCTCAGGTAGTTCCGCACCGTGCCCTCGGAGAGATGGAGCTCGGCGGCGATCTCCGCGGCGGTGTCGTGGCCCGCCGAGGCGGCCAGCACGTCGTGCTCGCGCGGGGAGAGCGGCGAGTCGCCCTCGGTGAGCGCTGCAGCCGCGAGCGCGGGGTCGACGACGCGCTCACCGCTCGCGACGGTGCGGATCGCTGCTGCGAGCTCCTCCGCGGGAGCGTCCTTGAGCAGGAAGCCGCCGGCGCCGCTCTGGAGTGCCCGCCGCAGATACCCCGGCCGCCCGAACGTCGTCAGGATCAGCGAGCGTGTGGCGGGCGCCTCGCGCGCGAGGAGCGCCGCGGCCTCGATCCCGTCGATGCCCGGCATCTCGATGTCCAGGAGCGCGACATGCGGCTCGGCCCGGCGAACGGCGTCGAGCACGAGGTCGCCGCGATCGACCTCCGCAACGACGTCGATGTCCGCTTCGAGCGAGAGCAGGCTCGCGAGCGCGCCGCGGACCATCGCCTGATCCTCTGCGATGAGGACGCGGATCACGTCGAGAGGGGGACGGTCACGCGCAACGTGAACCCGCCGTCCGGCTTCGCGACCGCCTCGAGCCGGCCCCGCACGCGCTCGGCGCGCTCCGCGAGGCCGGCGAGCCCGCTGCCGCCGCCGACGCCCGGCGCGGTCGCGCTGCCGTCGTCCTCGACCTCGACCACCGCGCGCCCGTCGCCGCCCGCGAAGCGGATTGCGCAGTGAGCGGCCGAGCTGTGACGGACGACGTTCGTCGTGCCCTCGCGAACCGCCCAGGCGAGGACGCTCTCGACGTCGGCCGGCAGCGCGGGCGGCGGCTCGTCGAGCTCACACTCGATACCCGCCGCCGCGAGGGCGCTGCGCGCGCCGGCGAGGGCGTCGGCGAGCCCGAGCTGCCGGTAGCCCTGCACCGCCTCGCGAACCTCGGCCAGCGCCTTCCGCGTGACCGTCTGCACGTCGGTGAGCTCGGCCGCCGCACGCTCGGCGTCGTCTTTCAGCAGCCGCGCCGCGAGCTCGCTCTTGAGCGCGATCACGGAGAGGCTGTGCCCGAGGAGGTCATGCACGTCACGCGCGATCCGCACGCGCTCCTCGGAGACCGCGAGCAGGCTCAGGCTCTCGCGCGCCGCCCGGAGCTCGCGATTGACCCGGATCTGGCGGTTGAAAGCGACCATCATCGAGCCGATCGCCGCGACGGTCAGCGCCTTGCCGGTCACGGTGCCTCCACCGTCGCCGGCGATGACGGCGGCGACCCCGGCGCCGACGGCAGTGAGCCCGATGACGACGAACGCCGGCACCGGCCGCAGACGCATTCCCGCGGCCGCGGCGAAGAAGACGAACAGGAGATCGAACGACGCGGGCGCGCCGGCGACGAGCATCGCCGTCGCGAGGACCGGGAGCGCGACGAGCCCCGCGAGCGTCGCCGAAGGCCCGAGAGGCTGCGGTCGACGCGGTCGCATCACGCGCACGTAGACGACGACGAAGACCGCCAGTCCGACTGCGATCCCGATGATCCGCGCCGGCGAGAGCGAGGAGCGCGCGAGATCGTTCATCGGTGCGGTCAGGAAGAGCAGCGCGAGCGTGAAGCCCGCGACGATCCGGAGGGTCCGAACCGGGCTCTCCTCGTGCGGATGGACCGGCTCGACGATCGAGAGCAGCCCCTTCACGCCGGTTTAGACACGGCCCGTGTCGCGACGGTACGCGCGGCGGGCGAGCACGGTCGCAGCGGCCGTCCACACCGCCATCACGAGCCAACCGCGGCCGCCCCAGCCGGAGCCGCCGGTGCCGACATGCGCCGCCTGCACGAGCCAGAACGAGGGAAGCGACTGCGCGATCGCGTGCATTGCGCCGTGATCCGAGATCGGGAACCACACGCCGCCGAGGAATGCCAGCAATGCGGTCGTTCCGCCGAGCGCAGGCCCGACCGAGTCCGAAGTGAGCAGATGCCCCATGAGGACTCCGAGGGCGGCGAAGGGGACGAGGCCGACGAGGATCAGCACAGTCATGCGCACCCACTCGCCGCTCGAGAGGCGCACGCCGAGCGCGATTCCCGCGGCGTAGAGCAGGACGATCGTCACGAAGGCCGTGGCGTACGCGGTGAGCACCTTCGTCCGGAAGTATGCGCGGGCCGAGAGCGGCGTCAGGCGGAGCTGCCGGTTCCAGCCGACGGAGCGCTCGGCGGCGATCCGCGCTCCGGCCGACAGCACGGCGTTCATGGTTCCGAAGGCGACGAGGCCGACCATGAAGTAGAGCGGCGCGGAGATGCCCGTGTTGCCCAGGTCCGTCTCGTGACGGTTCGGCGCGGCAATTGCGAAGTAGAGGACGAGCGGGAAGCCGAACGCAAAGACGACGAACCTCCGGTTCCTGAACGTGCGCAGGAGCTCGTAGCGCGTGTAGTCGAGATAGCTCATGCTGCCTCCTTTGCGTCTTCGGCGCCGGTGAGCTCGAGGAAGGCCTCCTCGAGCGCCGCGCCGGCGATCTCGATGTCCCGTGCTGCCGGATAGCGCGCGAGGAGTGCGCGGATCGCACGGTCGGAGTCGGCGCAGGCGAGCACGACGGTCTCGCCGTGCCGCTCGGCGCGGGTGACGCCTTCGAGCTGTGCAAGCTCGCCCACTGCCGGGCCGGGCAGCGTCGCGCGGATGCGCCGGGCTCCGACCATCGCCTTGATCTCGGTCGGCGCTCCGTCTGCCACGACGTTGCCGTGGGCCATGAGGACGACGCGGTCGGCGTAGGCGTCCGCTTCCTCGAGGTAGTGCGTCGCAAAGAGGACGGTCTTGCCGCGCGAGGCGAGCTCGCGCATCGTCGTCCAGAAGGCCCGGCGGCCTTCGACGTCCATCGCGACCGTCGGCTCGTCGAGGACGAGCAGATCGGGATTGGTGACGAGCGCCATCGCGAAGCGGACGCGCTGCGTCTCGCCGCCCGAGAGCTTCTGCGTGCGACGGTCGGCGATCTCCTCGATGCCGGTGAGCACGAGGGCCTCCGCCACGGGGAGGGGCACCGGGTAGAGCGAGGCGACCATGTCGAGCAGCTCGCGCACCGAGAGGTCGCGGATCAGGGAGCCGGTCTGGAGCATCACCCCGGTCCTCCCGGCCGCGACCGCCTCGCGAGGCGGCTTGCCGAAGAGCGTCGCCCGGCCCTCGTCGGGCTCGAGCAGCCCGAGGAGCATGTCGATCGTCGTCGACTTGCCGGCGCCGTTCGGTCCGAGAAGCGCGACGGTCTCGCCGGGCTCGACCGTGAGGTCGACCTCGCGAACCGCGCGGACCACCCCGTGCGGGCCTCGGAACGACTTCGTGAGCCCCTGAAGATCGATGCTTGCGTCGGTCATGGCGCCATGGTGCAGGCGCCCGGACGATCGCCGCCAGCCCAGATCGTCACGACTTCGGCATTACGACCGTCACAACCCTGCAACCAGGTTGCACAGCAACGTCGTTACGAGGGCTTACGCGCCGTGGCAGCGCTTGAACTTCTTGCCGGAGCCGCACCAGCAGGGGTCGTTGCGGCCGATCTTCTCGTGCGAAGCGGCCTGCACGACGCCGGCCGCGGACGGCACGCCGGTCGCGACTGCTCCCCCTGAGCCGGCGGCTGCGATCACGTCGGCGCCGGCGGCGGTGTCGTGCTCGTACTGCAGGTTGCCGTTCGTGGTCTGCGCCTGCGTCAGCTGCTGCGCCTCCTCGGGCGCGAGCTCGGCATGGAAGAGGTGCAGGACGACCTCGGCGCGAATCGCGCGACCGAGATCGGTGAACATGCGCTCGCCCTCCCCCGTGTACTCGACGAGCGGATCCTTCTGCGCCATGGAACGGAGGTGCACGCCCTCGCGGAGGTAGTCCATGTTCTCGAGGTGCTCGCGCCAGCGAACGTCGACGACCTGGAGGATCACGAAGCGCTCGAGCTCGCGCATGATCGGCAGCGTGTGCTCCTCGTCCGCGAAGCCGAACTCCTCTTCCTTGGCCGCGTAGGTGTCGCCGGCGTCGGCCTGGAACTCCTCGATCAGCATCTCGCGCGTGACGTCGGTCCCGAGGTCCTCGCGCAGCTCCTGCGCCGTGATCTCCGAGCCGTACAGCTGGCCCATGGCGTTCGTGAGAGCCTCGAGATCCCACTCCTCGCTGTACTCGTCCTGCGTGAACTGGAGCACCGTCTCCTCGATGACCTCGTCGATCCAGAGCTTGACCTGATCCGACATGTCCTCGCCTTCGAGGACCTGCCGCCGCTGCTCGTAGATCCGCATGCGGTGGCGGTTCATCACGTCGTCGTACTTGAGGACGTTCTTCCGCATGACGAAGTTCTGCTCCTCGACCTTCTTCTGCGCGCCCTCGATCTGCCGCGAGAGGATCTTCGCCTCCATCGGCTGGTCGTCGGGAATCTTGAAGCGCTCCATGATCGACTTGATCCGGTCGCCCGCGAACAGGCGCACGAGATCGTCCTCACCCGAGAGGTAGAAACGCGTCTCGCCCGGGTCGCCCTGACGGCCGGAGCGGCCGCGGAGCTGGTTGTCGATGCGGCGCGACTCGTGCCGCTCCGTGCCGAGCACGTACAGGCCGCCGAGGGCGCGTACCTCGTCGTCGATCTTGATGTCGACGCCGCGGCCCGCCATGTTCGTCGCGATCGTGACCGCGCCGCGCTCGCCCGCGTCCTTGATGATCTCGGCCTCGCGCGCGTGCTCCTTCGCGTTCAGCACGTTGTGCGGAACTCCCTGCCGCGTCAGCAGCTGCGAGAGGTACTCGGAGGTCTCGACCGCGATCGTGCCGACGAGGATGGGCTGCCCCTTCTCGTGACGCTCCCTGATGTCGCGAATCACCGCCTCGAACTTGCCTTCCTTCGTCTTGAAGACCTGGTCCTGCTCGTCGGCGCGAGCGACGGCCACGTTCGTCGGGATCTCGACGACGTGGAGGTTGTAGATCTCGACGAACTCCTTCTCCTCGGTCTTCGCGGTGCCGGTCATTCCGGCGAGCTTCTCGTAGAGGCGGAAGTAGTTCTGGAGCGTGATCGTGGCGAGCGTCTGGTGCTCCTCCTGGATCTTCACGTTCTCTTTCGCCTCGACCGCCTGGTGGAGGCCCTCGCTCCAGCGGCGCCCTTCCATGATCCGGCCGGTGAACTCGTCGACGATCTTCACCTCGCCGTCCTGGATCACGTAGTCGACGTCTAGCTGGTAGAGCGACTCGGCCTTCAGCGCCTGGTAGAGGTGGTTGACGAGCTGCGTGTTCTCGGGAGCGTAGAGGCTGTCGATGCGAAGCGCGCGCTCGACCTTCTCGACGCCATGCGTGGTCACACCGACGGTCTTGTGCTTCTCGTCGAACTCGTAGTCGGCGCCCGAGTCCTCGGCCGCGCCTTTCGGGTCGCCGGGCGAGGAGCGGAACGCGTCGAGCTGCCGGGCGACGCGCGGAACGGGATGAGCTGCCTCGCGACGCGCGCGAAATCGTTGTAGATCTGCGCCGCGGTCTCGGGCTCGCCGGAGATGATGAGCGGCGTGCGCGCCTCGTCGATGAGGATCGAGTCGACCTCGTCGACGATCGCGTAGGGGTGGCCTCGCTGGACGAGGCCCTCGAGGTTGACCGCCATGTTGTCGCGGAGGTAGTCGAAGCCGAACTCGGAGTTGGTGCCGTAGGTGACGTCGGCGGCGTAGGCCGCCCGGCGCTCGTCGTCGGGCATCAT
>DASSGL010000150.1:0-8918 GCA_035693525.1 Gaiellaceae bacterium
GCGTCCGGATACTCGAAGCCGACCGCCTTCGCGCGCTGCTGCGCCTTCCGCGCATGGAGGAGCGCGGGCAGCGTCTCCGGCACGTGGTGGAACACGCCCTCGCGCCCCTCCTGGTCGCGCTTGATCCGCTCCCAGTTCTCCTTTACACGCACCGGAGTTTCGGCGGAGACGTCTCCGAACACGTGCGGATGCCTGCGGATCAGCTTGGCCTCGATGCCACGAGCGACCTGCTCGAGGTCCCCGTGTCCCTTCTCCGACAGGAGCACGGACAGGAAGAAGACCTGGAAAAGGAGGTCGCCGAGCTCGTCCAGGAGCTTCTCGTCGTCGTCGGCGAGTGCGGCGTCTGCGACCTCGTACGCCTCCTCGACTGTGTGCGGGACGATCGTGCGCGCCGTCTGCTCGCGGTCCCACGGGCAGTCGCGGCGCAGCCGCTCGGTCAGCCGCTGCAGGTCGACCAGGGCCTCGGCCAGGCCGGGTTCCAAGCGGCTAGCCGGTCGTCGTCGTCTGCGTCGCGGTCGACGTGCTCGTCGTCGCGCTCGGGACGTAGCCCGCGGCGTAGCTGACGGACTTCTCGAAGTCCTTCTTCACGCCGTCGAGCCACTTCTGGAACGCGTCCGTCTTCTTCGTCTGCAGGAGGTTCTGGCGGATCTGCGGCTTGACGTCCTTCAACGGCTGCGTCTTCGCGGCCTTCACGGCGGAGAGCGCCTGGATGATGTGCCAGCCGTACTGCGTGTGCACCGGCGGCGAGATCTCGTTCGTCTTGAGCGAGAACGCCTCCTTGTCGAACTCCGGCACCGTCTTGCCCTTCTCGATCGTCAGCTTGCCGCCCTTGACGGCCGAGAGCGTGTCCTTCGAGTACTTCTTCGCGAGCGCCGCGAAGCTGCCGCCGGACTTGAGCTGGTGCTCGAGGTCGTCTGCCTGCTTCTTGCTGCTGACGAGGATGTGCCGGACATCACGGCTCGCGGGGGTCTGGTACTGCGCCTTGTTGTCGCTGTAGTACTTCTGGATGTCCGCGTCGGTGACGTTCACGGTCGACGTGACCTTCTTGTAGAGCTTGTTCGACAGCAGGTTGCCGCGCTGGTAGATCTTGAGCAGCGGCAGCGTGAACCCCTGCGCCTTGAGCTGCTGCTCGAACTTCTTCTCGTCGCCGCCGAAGTACTGCTGCTTGATCTGCGCGATCTGCTTGTCGACGTCGGCGTCGCTCACCTGCACCCCGATGTCCTTCCCCTTCTGCTCGAGCTCCGACTCCTGGACGAGGTACGCGAGCGCCTTGTCCTGGAGCGTCTTGTAGTCGGCGGTGCCGGGCTTCGGGAAGGCCGCCTTGGCTGCGTCGGCCTGGTTCTTGGCGCCGGCGATGAGGAAGTTGAACTGAGCCTTCGTGATCGGAGTGTCGCCGACGACGGCGACGGCGTTCGCGGGAACGTCCTTCTGGCCACCGCCGCCGCCGCAGCCTGCGGCGACGAGAACGACGGCGAGCAGCAGTGCGACAGGCAGGAGGCGAAGAAATCTCATGAGAATCCCAGGTCGTAGGAATGCAACGTCGGCCGGGGAGCGGAGAGAACGAGCGCCTTCACGCTGCCTGGCGGGCCTCCAAGATAGCATCGACCAGGCGGAGGGCCTGGGGGAATCCGTCTTCGCTCCGGAGGCTCACTTCCCTCGCTCCGACGGCGTAGACGGCCGTGTGGATGCGGCCTCGGAGCCCACTCAGCTCCTCCGAGCCGAGGACCAGCTTGCCCACCGTGGCCTTGCCGCCGCGGAAGACGAGGTAGTCCGCGCCGAGGCGCGCGACCTTGATCTTCGCCTCCTGGATCGCGAACAGGTTCTCGACCGGCTCGGGCAGCGGCCCGTAGCGATCCTCGAGGGAGGCCTGCAGCTCGCGCAGCTCGTCCTCCGTCTCGCTCAGCGCGAGGCGGCGGTGGATGTCGATGCGGAGCGCCTCCGAACCGACGTACTGCTGCGGCACGTACGCGTCGATGCGCGCGTCGATCCGTACCGGGCGAACGGCGATGCGCCGCTCGCCCTGCAACTCCGCGACGGCCTCGTTCAGCAGCTCGACGTACAGCTCGAAGCCAACCGCTGCGACGTGGCCGGATTGATCGGAGCCGAGCAGCTCCCCCGCCCCGCGGATCTCGAGGTCGCGCATCGCAATTGCGAAGCCGGCGCCGAGCTCCGTGTGGTCTGCGAGCGTCGCGAGGCGAGCGCGGGCCTCTCCGGTCAGCTCGCGCGCGTCCGGATAGAAGAGATACGCGTAGGCCGTCTGGTCGGAGCGGCCGACGCGTCCGCGGATCTGGTAGAGCTGGGAGAGGCCGAGCGCATCGGCCCGCTCGACGATCAACGTGTTCGCCTGCGGGATGTCGATCCCCGACTCGATGATCGTCGTCGACACGAGCACGTCGGCGTCGCCGCGCAGGAAGGAGTGCATCTTGTCCTCGAGCTGCTTCTCCGGCATCTGGCCGTGCGCGACGAGCACGCGTACGTCCGGGACGAGCTGCTGCACCTTCTCGGCCGCCTCGTCGATCGTCTCGACGCGGTTGTGCAGATAGAACGCCTGGCCGTCGCGCTCCTTCTCGCGCTCGAGGGCCTGCTTGATCGTCTCCTCGTCGTACTCGCCCACGGTCGTGCGAATCGGCCTCCGGCCCTCCGGCGGCGTCTCGATGATCGAGATGTCGCGCAGGCCGGCGAGCGACATGTGCAGCGTCCGCGGGATCGGCGTCGCGCTCAACGTCAGCACGTCGACCTCGAGGCGCAGCGACTTCAGCAGCTCCTTCTGCTTGACGCCGAAGCGCTGCTCCTCGTCGAGGATGACGAGGCCGAGCTCCTTCGGGATCACGTCGCGGCTCAGCACGCGGTGCGTCCCGATGAGCACGTCGACCTTGCCGTTCGCGAAGTCGGCGAGCACCTGCTTCACCTCGGACGGCTTGCGGAAGCGCGAGACCATCTCCACGCGAACCGGGAAGTCGCGGAAGCGGTCGCGGAAGGTGTTCCAGTGCTGCTCGGCGAGGATCGTCGTCGGCGCGAGCATCAGCACCTGCTTGCCGTTGACCGCGACCGCGAACGCCGCGCGCACTGCCACCTCGGTCTTGCCGAAACCGACGTCTCCACAGACGAGCCTGTCCATCGGGCGCGGCGACTCGAGATCCTCCTTCACCGCCTCGATCGCGTTCTCCTGATCGGGCGTCTCCCGGTACGGGAACGACGTCTCGAGCTGCTGCAGCCACTCGTGGTTCAGGTCGTACGCGATGCCTTCGTGCGTCTGACGCGATGCGTACAGCGCGATGAGCTCCGACGCGAGCTCCTGCACCGACTCGCGCGCGCGTGACTTCAGCAGCTGCCACGCCTTGCCGCCGAGCTTCGAGAGGGCGGGCGCCTTCGCGTCGGCGCCGATGTAGCGCGAGACCTTGCCGAGCTGCTCGTGCGGGACGTACAGCCGGTCGTCGCCGCGGAACGCGAGCAGGAGGTAGTCCCGCGTGATGCCGGCGACCTCTTTCGTCTCGAAGCCGAGGAGCTTCCCGACGCCGTGATCCTCGTGGACGACGTGGTCGCCCGTCCGGAGGTCGGCGAACGACTGCAGCGCGCGGCCGCCGAGCCGCCGCTCGCGAGGCACGCGGCGGCGGAACACCTGATGGTCCGGCAGCAGCACGAGCGCGAGGTCGCGCCACACGAATCCTCGGCGCGCAGGCGCGACGGCGAAGAAGAGGCCGGGCTCCGACCCGAGCGAGCCGCCCTCCTCGAGCAGGCGTGCCTCGACCCTCCGCAGCATGTTCTGGGTGCGGAGGGCCTCGCCCCGGTGCGGGAAGGCGACGACGACGCGCTGGCCCGCCCGCACGAGCTGCGCGAGCTCCGACTCCGCCTCGGAGAGGCCGCGCGCCGCAAGCGCAGGCCGCTGAGCCTCGAACGCGAACGGCTGCGACTGTGGAAACGGATCGAGCTCGGTCGACCCTGCGAGCGACGGCGGCTCGACTCCGTCCTCCTCCCAGATCCGCCTCACCTCGTCGGGCTCGAAGACGAGATCCGGGGCCCGGTCGAGCGGAGGCACGAGGTCGTTCGGCACCGGCCTGACCTCGCCCTCGTCGCCGTGCCAGCCGTCGTCGAGGTCGAGCCGTCGTTCGACGGCCGCGTAGATCGTGGATCGCTCGACCGGGTGCAGCGCGCGCTGGGTGAAGGGCGAGAAGGCGCGGATCGACTCGACCTCGTCGCCGAAGAACTCGACTCGCAGCGGCTCGCGGCCGGTGGTCGGGAAGACGTCCACGAGGCCGCCGCGGACGGCGAACTGGCCGCGGTCGTCGACGCGCTCGACCCGCTCGTAGCCCGCGAGCGCGAGGCCCTCCGCGAGGCCGTCGACCCCGAGCTCGCTGCCGGCCGCGAGCTCGAGCGCCGCGGGCCGCGCCTCGCGCGGCGGCAGCGCCTCTGCGAGAGCGCGCGCCGAGGCGCAGACGAGGCCCCCGCGGGCGAGCACGTCGAGGGCACGTGCCCGCTCCCCAACCAGGTGCGGCGGCGGCTCGAGGCCCGACTCCCACGTGACGCCGCGGCTCGGCATCGTCGCGACGAGCTCCTCGCCGAGGAACCACGCCGCGGCCTCGGCCGCGTCCCGCGCGTCGACGTCCTCGGGCACGAGGCAGACGAGGGGGCGCTCGAGCCGCTCGTAGAGCGAGGCGAGGACGACGGGCAGCGCCGGCTCGGAGACGCGCGCGCGGGTCGGGAAGGAGTCGGCGAGCTCGCCGAGGCGCTCGTTCTCGACGAGCTCGCGGACGAAGGCGTGAAGTACCGGGCGGTCCATGAGAAACGGCGGAACCTGGCGGTTCCGCGGCATGCTCATGGTAACGGCGCCCGTAATTGCAACCAGGTTGCGGTGCAACCTGGTTGCAGCCTCAACGGCGGTTCACGGCCGCCTGCGCGCGCTCGATGCCTACGGCGTCGAGCGTCTCGACGGCGTCGGCGGCGCGGGCGACGAGCGCCTCGGGGTCGTCGTGCGCCGCGAAGTCGGACAGGACGAAGTCGGCGAGCGGTCGCGGGTCTCCGCGTTCGGGCCGGCCCACTCCGACGCGCAGACGCATGAAGTCCGGCGTCCGCAGGTGCTGCGCGATCGAGCGCAACCCGTTGTGGCCCGCTGTCCCGCCCCCGAGGCGCAGCTGAAGCCGCCCGAGGTCGAAGTCGCCCTCGTCGTGGACGACGAGCACGGCGTCGGGGTCGAGCTTGAAGAAGCGCGTCGCCGCACCCACGGACTTGCCGGACTCGTTCATGTACGTCTCCGGCTTCAGCAGCGCGACCTTGTGGCCTTCGAGGCGGATCTCCGCGAGCTGCCCGGAGAACTTCGAGCGCCACGACCCGCCGTGCCTCCGCGCGAGCTCGTCGACGACCATCCAGCCGACGTTGTGCCGGTTCCGTGCGTACTCGCGTCCGGGATTGCCGAGCCCGACCACGAGCAGGTCGAGCGACGACCCTTCGCGCCGCGGCCAGAGGCGCACGGGCTCGTCCTAGCCTTCGGCGGTGTCCTGCTCGCCGGCGGCCTCGGCCTCCGACTCGGCAGGCGCCTCGGCGCCTTCGCCCTCGACGGCCTCGCCCTCTTCGGCCTCGGCCTCCTCCTCCTCTTCGGGCAGGATCTCGCGGGTCGGCGCGGTGACGGTCGCGACGACCGTCTCGGGATCGTCGAGCAGCGTGACGCCCTCGCCCACCCGGATGTCCTCGACCCGCAGCGTCTCGCCGGTCTCCATGTGCGAGACGTCGAGATCGATGTGCTCGGGCACCTCGAGCGGCAGCGCCGAGACCTGGAGCTCGCGGAGCGGCTGCGAGAGCACACCGCCCTCGCGCACGCCGGGTGCGTCCTCGCCGCCCGTCAGGTGCACCGACACCGACGCGGTGATCGGCTGGTCGAGGCGCACCTCCTGGAGATCGACGTGCGTGACGCCTCCGCGCACCTTGTCGACCTGGTATTCCTTGAGAATCGAGGCGTGAGCCGTGCCGGTGCCGTCGATCTCGACGTCGAGGATCGAGTGCAGGCCGGCCGCGCCCGTCAGCGCACGGCGCAGCTCGCGCTCTTCGATGCAGATCGAGACGGGCTCGCCCCGGCCGTAGAGCACCCCGGGCACGAGGCCCTGCCGCCGCAGGCGGCGCGTCTCGCTCGAGCCGACGCGCTCACGCGTCTTCACGGTCAGCTTTGTGCGCTCTCCGGCCATTCCGGCGGGGGAGTGTAGCGGAGACCCGTCGGCGATCTGCAGACTCTGAGCGTGTTCGAGGAGCTCCTCGAGGCCTGGGAGGGCGAGGAGGCGGTCATCCGCTTCGATCGCGAGACCGGCTCCTGGATGTTCATCTGTATCCACTCGACCGCGCTCGGCCCGGCAGGCGGCGGCACGCGGATGCGCGTCTACGGGCAACCGGGTGACGGGCTCGCCGACGCGATGCGCCTCTCTCGCGCCATGACCGTGAAGATGGCGGTCGCGAACGCAGGGCGCGGCGGCGGCAAGGCGGTGCTCGCGGTGCCCGAGCTTCCGACGGGCACCGCGCGGCGCGAGCTGCTCCACCGCTACGGGAGGCTCGTCTCATCCCTCGGCGGCACGTACCGCACCGCGGGCGACATGAACGTCACGCCCGAAGACCTCGACGTCGTCGCCGAGGTCTGCCCGTGGGTGTACGGAACGACCTCCGGCGGCGGCAATAGTGGACGCGGAACGGCTCGAGGTGTGCTGCACGGCATCCGCGCGACCGTCGAGCACGTCTTCGGCTCGCCCGATCTGAGCGGCCGGCGTGTGCTCGTGCAGGGTGCGGGCGCCGTCGGGCGCGACCTCGCCCGCGACCTCCTCGCCGAGGGAGCGGACGTGTTGGTCGCCGACGTCGACGAGGCACGGTCGAAGGCGACCGGCGCACGCGTGGCGGCGCCGGCCGACGCGATCACGACCGAGTGCGACGTCTACGCGCCGTGCGCCGTCGGCGGGACGTTGAGCGCGGAGACGATCCCGTTGCTGCGTGCGCGCATCGTCGCCGGCTCGGCGAACAACCAGCTCGCGACGCCCGAGGACGCCCAGCGTCTGCGCGACGCCGGCATCCTCTACGCCCCCGACTACGTGATCAGCGCGGGCGGCGTCCTGCAGCTCGTCGGCCTGGAGGACCGCGGCTGGTCGGAGGACGAGCTGGAGGACCGCCTCGCCGGCATCGGCGGGACGCTGCTGCGCATCTTCAGCGACGCCGACGAGGCGGGCATCACCCCTGCGGAGGCGGCCGAGCGGCTAGCCGCGGAGCGAATCGCGCAGAAGCGCCATGAAGCGCCCGCGTGAGGCCTCGAGAACGACGTCGACGTTCGGCGGCTGCGTCCGGCCGCGGTAGTCGACGACCGTCTCGCCCCGTGTGTGGTCGCCGCGGGTCTCGACGACGACGTGCAGGCGCCGCACGTCGGTCGCGACCTGCGGCTCGAGCGCGACCGCCATCGCGATCGGATCGGGGAGGTCGAAGCCGTCGAGCAGGGTGTGCTCGCGGCAGAAGTCGATCAGCGTCCGCTGGATGTCGACGCTCCACGCCCCGAGCGGCCCGAGCCCGCGCAGCTCCGCCGCCTCGCGCGGCGTGATGACTGCGTACCGTCTGGACACGTCCCACCCGACCATCGTGATCGGCGCGCCCGACGCGAAGACGAGCGCCGCCGCTTCCGGATCGGCCCAGACGTTGTACTCGGCGACCGGGGTGATGTTCCCGCGGTGGTCCGACGTGCCGCCCATGACGACGAGCGAGCCCAGCTGCACGGCCGACTCCGGCGCGAGCTCGAACGCACGCGCGACGTTCGTGAGCGGCCCGAGCGTGACGAGCGTCACCTCGCCCGGTCGCGCGAGGATCTCGTCGGCGAGCACCTGCGCCGCCTTCCCCGTCGCCGGCGTGCGCCCGCTCAGCTCGAGCCCGATGTCTCCCATGCCGTCGTCCCCGTGCACCGTCTGGCCGGTCTGGAGCTCTCGTGCGAGGGGCTTGCAGGCGCCGGCGTACACGGGCACGCGGGCGCCCGCGAGCTCGACGGTGTAGAGCGCGTTCTGGACGCCTTGCTCGACCGGCACGTTGCCCGCGACGACCGTGATCGCCCGGACGTCGACGTCGTCGCGGCGCAGCGCCATGAGCAGCGCAACCGCGTCGTCGGACGCGGTGTCCGAGTCGATCAGGAAGGGACGGCTCAGAAGAGCTGGTTCTCGCCGCCGAAGATCGCCGACACGGAGTCGTCGGCGAAGACGTTCATGATCGTCTCGGCGAGGAGCTGTGCGACGGGCAGCACCGTCATGTTCGGCGGCATCTCCAGCGGGTTGATCGGCACCGTGTCGGTGACGACGATCCCGTCGATCGGCGCCTTGTGGAACTTCTCGAGCGCGTTGCCGCAGAAGACGCCGTGCGTCGCGAACACGTAGACGCCCTTGACGTGCTTCTCGCGCAGCGCCTCGACGTTCGCGATCAGCGTGCTGCCGGTCATGATCACGTCGTCTCCGACGACCGCGATCTTGTCCTTCACGCGGCCGGTGATCTCGGTCACCTCGACCTGGTCGTGCGCCGGACGCGTCTTGTGCATGATCGCGAACTCCGCCTCGATCATCTCCGCGAAGCGAACCGCCATCTTCGCGCGGCCCTCGTCGGGTGCGACCGAGACGACCTCGGGACCGATGAGGCCGAGGTCGCGGAAGTGGCGGGCGAAGAGCGGCAACGCCGTCATGTGGTCGACCGGGATCGTGAAGAACCCCTGGATCTGCCCCGCATGGAGGTCCATCGTCAGCACACGGTCGGCACCCGCGAGCTGCAGCATGTCGGCGACGAGCCTGGCGGAGATCGGCTCGCGCGGCTTCGCCTTGCGGTCTTGACGCGCGTACGGGTAGAGCGGCACGACGGCGGTGATGCGCTTCGCGGATGCGAGCTTGGCCGCCTGGATCATCAGCATCAGCTCCATCAGATGCTGGTCGACC
>DASSGL010000151.1:0-23587 GCA_035693525.1 Gaiellaceae bacterium
CGCGCGTTCATGGAGGAGCACGTCTACCCGAACGAGCAGGCGCTGGCGCGGGAGGACGAGGCGGCCGACGCGCTCGTGCGCGAGCTGCAACAGGAGGCGAGGGCGGCCGGGCTCTGGGCGCCGCACCTGCCGCCGGAGGCAGGCGGCTCGGGGGGCGGGTTCATCGAGTATGCGTACCTGAACGAGGAGATCGGCCGCAGCACCTACGCGCAGCTCGTCTTCGGCTGCCAGGCGCCGGACGCCGGGAACGCCGAGATCCTGCACCTCTACGCGACGCCGGAGCAGAAGCGGCGTTTCCTCGAGCCGCTCGTCTCCGGCGAGACCCGCTCGTTCTTCGGCATGACCGAGCCCGAGGTCTCGGGCTCCGACCCGACCGGCCTCCAGGGTCGCGCGGTGCGCGACGGCGGCGAGTGGGTGATCGACGCGCACAAGTGGTTCTCCTCGGGCGCCGACGGCGCCGGCTTCGGCGTCGTCATGGTCGTCACCGAGCCGGACGCGGAGCCGCACCGCCGCGCGTCGATGATCCTCGTCCCGACCGACACGCCGGGCTACGAGCTCGTCCGCCGGATCCCCGTCATGGGCCACGAGGGGCGGGGCTGGGGGACGCACTGCGAGACCCGTTTCACCGGCGTCCGCGTTCCGCTCGAGAACGTGCTCGGCGAGCCGGGCGACGGCTTCCGCATCGCGCAGAAGCGCCTCGGCCCGGGCCGCATCCACCACGTCATGCGCTGGCTCGGTCAGATGCAGCGCGCGTTCGACCTCATGTGCGCGTACTCGCTCGAGCGGAAGACGTTCGGCGAGCCGCTCGCGGACAAGCAGACGATCCAGAACTGGATCGCGGAGTCGGCGGCCGAGATCCAGGGGTGCCGGCTGATGACGCTGCAGGCCGCGCAGCGCATCGACGAGGGCGACGAGGCGCGCGTCGAGATCTCGCTGATCAAGTTCCATGCCGCCAAGGTGCTCGGCGACGTGATCGACCGCGCGCTGCAGGTGCACGGCGGGCTCGGGATGACGGAGGACACGCCGCTCGCCTCGATGTGGCGTGCCGCACGCGGGGGGCGGATCTACGACGGTCCGGACGAGGTGCACAAGATGGTCGTCGCGCGCCGGATCCTGCGCTCGTACGAGGACGGGGGCACCTGGCGCTTCACGTGACGCTCGAGGGCGCGCGGGTGCGGCTCGAGCCGCTCACCGCGTCGCACGAGGACGCGTTGTGGGCGGTCGCACGGGACGAGCGCACGTGGGCGCTCATGCGGGTGCGCGGGCACGAGAGCCGCGAGCGCTTCGACGAGTGGCTTCGCTCGGTCGATCTGGGCTTCGCGCACTATCTCGACGGCGAGCTCGTCGGCCACACGAGCTTTCTCAACGCGCGGCCGGACGATCGCGTGGTCGAGATCGGGAATACGTGGCTGAACCCGCAGGCGTGGGGGACGGGCGCGAACACGGAGGCGAAGTACTTGCTGCTTCGGCACGCGTTCGAGAGCGAGGGTCTCCTGCGCGTCGAGTTCAAGACGGACGCGCTGAACGGCCGCTCACGCGCCGCGCTCGCCGCGTTGCCGGCGACCTTCGAGGGAGTCCATCGCAAGCACATGCTCGTCCGCGGCGGCGAGCGGCGCGACTCCGCGTGGTACGCGGTCATCGACGACGACTGGCCCGTGGTGAAGGCGAACCTCGAGCGGCGGCTCAGTCGCTCCGGATGATCTGCGTGCAGCGCGACGACGCGAGGAGCTCGCCTTCGGCGTCGTAGAGCTCCGCGGCGCAGAAGGCGACGCGGCGGTTCCGCTGCACCACCCGCCCTTCGGCGCGCAGCGTCCCGGGGCGCGACGAGCGCACGAACTCGACCCGGAGGTCGGCGGTGAGGAAGCTCTCGGCGTCGTCGAGCACCGACCAGCACGCGCCGCCCATGGCCGTGTCGAGGAGCGTCGTCACCATGCCGCCGTGGACGATCGGCCCCGACGGCGCGTGGAAGCAGTAGTCGGGCGTCGCGTCCCACTCGATGACCGACTCGCCGTCGCCCTGCCTGACGCCGCGGTACCCGAGCGTCAGCCAGATGTGCGGCGCCGGCAGGTCGGAGCCCCACGTCCGTCCGCGGGGCATCAGCGCGGCCCCGGGAGGTTCGGGAACCGAAACTGCACGACGCGGTTCGGCTGGACGACCCATGCCTGGCCGGTCTCCTCGCTCCGCAGCGCCTCCACGGCCGCGGCGGCGACGAACGACGGCTCCATCAGCGGCGCCGGCAGGTCGCCGCGGATCTCGCCGACGACGATCGGCGTGTCGGTGAAGCCGGGGCAGAGTGCGTTGATCCGGATGCCGCGTGTCCGCAGCCGGGGCGCGACGCTGCGGACGAAGCCGACCACCGCATGCTTCGTCAGCGCGTAGATCGGATCCATCGGCGTCGCGGTGAGGCCCGCAAGCGAGGCGGTCGCGACGATCGACCCGCCGCGCGGCATGAGTCGCGCCGCGCATTCCCGCACGCCGAAGACGACGCCGTCGACGTTCGCGCCGAGCGCACGGCGGTACTGCTCGTCGGTCAGCGACGCCGCGTCGCTCTCGCCGGTGACGACGCCCGCGTTCAGGAACGCCGCCTCGAACTCGCCCTCGAGCCCGTGCCACGCCTCGGTCGAGCCGACGTCGAACTCGGGCAGGTCGAGAGGAACCACCTCGTCGCCGTCGAGCGCCGCGCCGATCGCCCGTCCGATCCCGCCGAGGCCGCCGGTGACGAGCACTCTCACGGGATGAGCACCACCTTGCCGACGCTCGTTCGCGACTCGAGCAGCTGGTGCGCGCGCGCCACCTCGTCGAGCGGCAGCTCGGCGCCGACGAGCGGCGTGAACGCCCGCCGCTCCCAGAGCGCGAGCAGCTCGCCGGTCGCCGCAGCGACGAGGCCTGGATCGAGACGAAGCAGCCGGCCGAGGTAGAAGCCCTGCACGCCGATGTTGCGGCCGACGAAGAGCCGCGGGTCGGTCTCCGGCCACGGCCCCGCGGCGGAGCCGAGCGCGAGCACGACCCCGAGGGGCCGCAGACGGGTCAGGGCCTTCGAGAAGAGCTCCCCGCCGACCGGGTCGACGACGACGTCGACGCGCAGGTCGTCCGGCAGCTCGTCGTAGACATACGCCTCGGCGGCGCCGAGCTCGAGGCAGATGCCGAGCTTCGACGCCGAGCCGACCGCCGCGACGACACGCGCCCCCAGCGCGTCTGCGAGCTGCAACGCGGCCGTGCCGACGCCGCCCGCGGCAGCATGGACGAGCACGGTGGTGGACGGCGCGAGCCGCGCCTGCCGCGTGAGCGGGATGTAGGCGGTGAGGAACGTAAGCAGGAACGAGGCTCCCTGCGCGAACGATGCATGCGCCGGCAGCGGAACGAGCTGCGTGCGATCGACCGCGGCGACCTCGGCGTAGCCGCCCGTGCCGGACGTGATCGCCATCACGCGCGTCCCGTCCTCGAGCTGTCCGGCGATCTCCGAGCCGAGCACGACGGGGAAGTCCGGCATTTGCGGGTAGCGCCCGCGGCGGATCAGCACATCGGCGAAGTTGATTCCGGCCGCTCGGACGCGGACGAGGGCATCTCCAGACGGCTCGGGCAGATCGCGGAGCTCGAACGGCGCGTCGACGCTCGGAAGAACAGCAGCTCTCATCGGTGCAGAGGCGCAGCCTCTGCACCCGCGAATTGCTCGCGCAGCGCCGTCTTGCGGAACTTGCCGACGCTCGTCTTGGGGATCTCGTCCACGAACTCGATGCGGTCGGGCAGCCACCACTTCGCGAAGTTCGGCGCGAGGAACTGGCGCAGCTCGGCGGGTGTCGCATTCGCGTCGCTCCTCAATACGATCACGGCGAGCGGGCGCTCCGACCACTTCTCGTCGGGCACGGCGATCACGGCCGCCTCGGCAACCGCCGGATGGCCCATGAGCGCGTTCTCGAGCTCGACGGACGAGATCCACTCGCCGCCGGACTTGATCACGTCCTTCGAGCGGTCCTTGATCTGGATGAAGCCGCGAGGGTGGATCGAGACGATGTCGCCGGTCCTGAACCAGCCGTCCTCCGTCCAGCGGTCGGCCTGCTCCGGGGTGTCGTAGTAGCCCGCAGCGACCCACGGCCCCCGCACCTCGAGCTCTCCCATCGACTCGCCGTCCCACGGCACGGCTTCGTCACCGGCACGAACGCGGATCTCGACCAACGCGAGCGGGAGGCCTGCGGTCGCCATCAGGTCGAACCGCTCCTCCTCGTCGACGAGCTGGAGATCGTGGGGGAGCGCCGCCGTCGACGCGACAGGCGAGGTCTCGGTCATCCCCCAGCCCTGCACGATCGTCAGACCGTGCTTCGCGAAGGCGGTGATCATCGAACGCGGCACCGCCGAGCCGCCGACGAGCATGCCCTTCATGTGCGAGATGTCCCAGGCATCGGGATCGGCGTCGAGCATCTGCAGGATCCCCATCCAGATCGTCGGCACGCCGGCCGCCCACGTCACCTTCTCCTCCACGAAGTCCTCGAGCAGGCTCTGCGGATCGAGGTGCGGGCCCGGGTAGACGAGCTTGGCACCGATCAACGTCGCGAGATACGGATAGCCCCACGCGTTCGCGTGGAACATCGGCACGACGGGCAGGAGCACGTCGTTCACGGACGTCCCGAGCCCCATCGGGTTGTTGACCCCGACGCCGAGCGTGTGCAGAACCGTGCTGCGGTGCGAATAGACCACGCCTTTCGGCTGCCCGGTGGTGCCGCTCGTGTAGCACATCGCCGCCGCTTCGCCCTCGGCGAGCTCCGGGTCGCGCCACTCGTCGGGAGACGCGGTTGCGAGCAGCTCCTCGTACGAGTTCTCGACTACGAACACGTGCTCGATATTCGTCCTGTCCTTGAACTGCTCGAGGAGCGGGACGAGCGAGCGATCGACGATGACCACGCGGTCGTCGGCGTGCTTTGCGATGTACGCGAGGTCGTTCGGGTGCAGCCTGAGGTTCAAGGTGTGCAGGACGAAGCCGCCGCACGGGATGCCGAAGTACGCCTCGTGGTGCTGGTGGTGGTTCCAGCAGAGCGTCGCGACGCGGGTGCCGCGCTCGAGGCCGAGCTTCTGCAGCGCGACCGCGAGCTGTCTCGCACGAGCCATCGTCTCGCGGTAGTTCGTGCGATGGAAGCTCTTGTCGGGCCGGCGCGTGACGATCTCGCCGTTGCCGAAGAATGTCTCCGCGCGGCGGAGGATGTGCGGCAGGGTCAGCGGGAAATCCATCATCAAGCCGTCCACGGGGGCCTCCTCGTCTAGGCAGGAACGGTGACGCCGAGGACGGCGTCGGCAACCTCGAGCCGCAGCTCGGCCGGTCGCGTGCCGAGCCCCTCGAGCCAGAGCGCGCGCTTGTAGAAGCGGTGGAGCGGGTGCTCCCACGTGAAGCCGACACCGCCGTGCACCTGGATCGACCGCTCGCATGCTGCGACCCCAGCCTCGGCGGCGAAGGACTTCGCCGCGGCGGCGGCGACGGGCGCCTGCTCGTCGTCCTCGGCCACGCACCATGCGGCCCAGTACGTGAGCGACCGCGCGAGCTCGATGTCGGCGTACGTGTTCGCAAGCTGATGGGACACGGCCTGGTACGTGCCGATCGGCTTGCCGAACTGCGTGCGCGTCGAGGCGTGCTCGACGCCGAGCTCGAGCGCGCGCTGCGCGATCCCGACCGCCTCCGCGGCCATCGCGGTGCGCGCGCGCGGGATGTCGCGGTGCCCCGGCAACGGCGTTCCGTTCGTGCGCTCGAGCCGACCCAGCGGTCGGGTCGGATCGACGGAGGCAAGCTCCTCACCGCGCGCGGGCTGCGCGTTTCCGTCGGCGTCGACGACCTTGTCGATGGAGCCGAGCCAGGGGGTGAGGCCGTTGATCTCGGCCGACCAGCGCGTCGTTCCCGACGCGACCTCGGCGCGATCCTCTGGCCCGAGTGCGGCGAGCGCGAACCCGACGGTCGCGAGGTAGGGGCCGGGGTAAAGCGCGTAGCCGAGCTCCTCGAGGAGGACGGCCTCCTCGATGAAGCCGAGACCGGCTCCGCCCTCGTCCTCGGCGACGGAGACGCCGAGCCAGCCGAGGTCGGCGAGCTCGGGCCAGCGATCGTCCTGCGGGGCGTCCCCCTCCTCGTCGGACCATGCGCGGTCGAGCGGGTAGCGCTCGGCGAGCCAGGCGCGCGCCTGGCGCCTCAGCTCGGCCTGCTCCTCCGTGAATGCGAAGTCCATGTCAGCGGCTCCGTGGCAGCCCGAGCACGCGCTCGGCGACGATGTTCCGCAACACCTCGGAGGTGCCGGCCTCGATCGTGTTGCCGCGGCTCCGCAGCTGCTGGTGGTGCCACCAGCCGTCGTCGAGGTTGCCCTCCGCGCCGAGCAGCTCGCGCCCGAGCTTCGTCAGCCGCTGGTTCTGCTCCGACCAGCGCAGCTTGATCGCAGAGCCCTCGGGACCGGGGATGCCGGTGCGCTGGAGCGTGCCGAGCGAGCGGTAGTTCGTGTAGCGGAGCGCCTGGAGCTCGATCCACTCTGTGGCGACGCGCTCGCGCAGCGCTGCGCTCCCGTTCCCGCGCTCGCGCGCCACGTCGAGCAGCTTCCCGACGCCGACCTCGAGCGCCGCCGTGAGCGCGAAACCGAGCGTGCCGCGTTCGTGCAGCAGCGTCGTCATCGCGACCTGCCAGCCCTCGCCTTCCTCGCCGAGCCGGTTGTCGACGGGAACCTCGACGTCGTCGAAGAAGATCTCGTTGAACTCCGCCTCGCCCGTGATCTGACGCAGCGGGCGCACCTCGACTCCCGGTGAGTGCATGTCGACGATCAGGTACGTGAGGTTCTTGTATCTCGGCGCGTCCGGATCGCTCTGCGTGACGAGGATGCAGAAGTCGGCGATGTGCGCGAACGACGACCAGACCTTCTGGCCGTTGACGACGTACACGTCGCCGCGGCGCTCGGCGCGCGTCCGCGCCGCCGCGAGGTCGGAGCCGGCGTCCGGCTCGGAGAAGCCCTGGCACCAGATCTCCTCGGCGGAGAGGATCCTCGCGAGGTGCGCCTCCTTCTGTGCGGCGGTGCCGTGCGCGATGATCGTCGGGCCGGCCATGCCGAGGCCGATCACGCCCACGTGTGCGGGCGCCTGCGCGCGGGCCATCTCCTCGTAGTAGATCGCCTGGAAGCTGTAGGGAGCGCCTGCGCCGCCGTACTCCTTCGGCCAGGTGAGGCCCGCGTAGCCGGCGTCGTACAGCATCCGGCTCCACTCGCGCCCGAAGGGGTCGTCGAACCGGGCGGCGCCGCCGCGGCCGCCGCGCTTGACCTCCGGCAGGCTCGTCTCGAGCCACGCGCGCAGCTCGGCCCGGAACGCGGCTTCGTCCTGGTTGTCCCGGAGATCCACCTTCCGGTGAGCCTAACCGCGCGCGGCGGCTACGTCGAGACGAGTGCAGGCTGCGCCTGCTGCTGCGGCTGCGGCAGCTCCACCATCGACCGTCGCCGCTGCACCGGCAGGAGGCTGACCACGGTGAAGATGATCGCGACGCCGAGCCACTGCGACCAGCGCAGGTGCGCGTTGTAGGCGTAGATGCCGCCGAGCACGGCGATCGCCGGGTAGGTCAGCTCCGCGAGCGAGGCGAGCACCGCGGGCGTGCGCTTCAGGCCGTAGTAGTAGAGCGCGAGCGAGACGAGGCCGGTCGCGATCGCGTAGTAGGCGATCCAGAGGCTGTCGTGAGCGCCGGCATACGCCTTCGCGTTCATGATCGGCAGCGCGATCGCGCTCGCGATCAGCCCGAAGAAGAATCGAAGCGAGAGGATGTGCTGGAACTGAAGCTCGCGCCCGAGGTAGCGGCCGAGCACCGTGCCGAGAGCCCAGAGGATGGCAGCCGCCAGCGACTCGACGACGGGCCGGAGGCCCTTGGCCGTCGGATCGAGCGGATGCGGCTGGTTGACGAGCCAGAGCCCGAAGAGGGCCGCCACGAGGAACCACACGAAGCGAGGCCGCGGACGCTCGGTGAGGATCACTGCGGCGCCGAGCACCGCAACGAGCGGCTGTACCTTCTGGAGCACGACCGGCGTGATGAAGTCGCTGTGGAAGAGGGCGTCCGTGAACAGGATCGTCGCGATGGCCGACGCGCCTGCGCCGACGAAGATCGACGCGGCCACGTAGCTCCGCCCCGCTTTCCACATCGCGCTGAGTGCCGGAAAGAGGAACGGGAGCGTGCAGAGCACGAGCACGACGTGCTCGCCGAAGACGATCGTCGTCGCCGTCGTGCTCGACGCGAGCGGCTTGCGCAAGATCGGGTCGAGGCCCCACAGAGCAGCCGCGATCGCAATGAGCAGCACGCCCGGCACCGCATTCAGGCGCTTGACCATGCGTTCCAGCCTACCCTCGGGTAGGAGCTACGCGCACGTCATGGTGACGACCCCGCATCGAGATGTACGTTCTCCGCGCCGAGGGCATTGCGACCGCGGACAACGTTTCGGCGGACCTGGCGAAGCGGGGCACGGTTGGGGCCAGGCCCGCATACGAGAGCGTGACGACTTTGCGCCTACACCAACGGTTCACCTGCTTGGAGCGTCGCAAGTCCGTGACACAGACGTATCGGGGCCTGGCCCCAGCCGTGGCTCGACCGGTCAGTCCGCTTCGTAGCGGAGAAGGTCGTCGACCGCCTCGCGCCGGCGGATCACGCGCGCTCGGCCGTCGCGCACGAGCACGACGGCCGGTCGCGGGACGCCGTTGTACGTCGAGCCCATCGCGAGGGTGTACGCGCCGGTCGCCGGGACGACGAGCAGGTCGCCGCGACGCGGGTGCGGTAGCTCTGCCGCGTCGATCAGCACGTCTCCGGACTCACAGTGCTTCCCCGCGATGCGGAAGACGCCGTCGGCTAGCTCCTCCGCCCGGTTCGCGAGCAGCGCCTCGTAGCGGGCCCCGTAGAGCTGCGGCCGCGGGTTGTCCGACATGCCGCCGTCGATCGCGACGTACCGGACGCCGCCGCTCTCCTTGACGACGCCGACCCGGTAGAGGGTCACGCCTGCGCGGCCGACGAGCGATCGTCCCGGCTCGACGACGAGCTGCACCTCCTCGGGCCAGCGCTCCCGCAGGCGCTCGACGAGGGGCCCCACGAACTCGGTGACGCTGGGCACCACCTCTTCGTGGGAGTAGCGGATCCCGAGCCCGCCGCCGAGGTCGAGCACGGCCGGGGTCCAGCCGAGCTCGTTCCGCGCGCGTTCGCAGAATGCCGCGAGTCGGTCGACCGCGAGCAGGCTCTCCTCGATCCTCGCCAGCTGCGACCCGACGTGGAAGTGCACCCCGGCGACGTCGAGCCCGAGCGCCCGGGCCTCCGCGACCGCCTCCAGTGCCGCCTCGGCGGTGAGGCCGAACTTCGACTCGTCGTGCGCGGTGCGGATCGACTGATGCGTGACCGCCTCGACGCCCGGCGTCAGCCGCACGAGCACCCGCCGGGCTCCGGCTGCCGCGGCGCGCGCCGGCTCGTCGGGCGCGTCCAGCACGACCGTCGTCTCCACGGCGGCGCGGAGCTCCTCGTCCGACTTGTTGTTGCCGTGGAACAGGATCCGCTCCACCGGAATCCCGGCCGCTCGAGCGAACGCGAGCTCGCCGAGCGTCGAGACATCGGCACCGACGCCTTCCTCGGCGAGGACGCGGAGCAGCGCGACGTTCGCAAACGCCTTCGTCCCGTAGGCGACGAGCGCACCCGGAGCCGCCTCGCGGTACGCGCGGGCCTGCGCGCGCACGGTCTCTTCGCAGTAGACGACGAGCGGTGTCCCGTGCTCGGCGGCGAGCCGCGAAGCCGGCACGCCGCCGAGCATGAGTGAGCCCGCGTCGACGCGCGCGGAGTCGGGAAAGAGCTCGAGCACATTGCTAGTATCAGAGTCCGATGGACGTCCTGCTTAGCTAGCTCAGGGAGGCACACGCGGCACGCGCCGCGGCGGCTCCCCACGGCCTCTCTCCGGAGAGGCTTTTTCGTCTCTATGGACAGATACGACGCACAGGCAATCGAGCAGAAGTGGCAACGCGTCTGGGAGGACGCGAGGGCCTTCAACGTCGCGAACCCCGAGCCGGGAGCCGACCGCTCCCGCAAGGCGTACGTGCTCGCGATGCTCCCCTACCCGTCGGGGACGCTCCACATCGGCCACGTGCTCGTCTACACGATCAGCGACGTCCTCGCCCGGTTCCATGCCCGTCGACACGAGTATCTCCTGCATCCGATCGGGTTCGACTCATTCGGCCTGCCCGCCGAGAACGACGCGATCCGCAAGGGTGGGCACCCGCGCGAGATCGTCGAGGAGAACATCACGCACATCACGGGCGAGATGAAGCGCATGGGCTGGTCGTTCGACTGGGACCGCGTGATCGCCGCGCACGAGCCGGAGTACTACCGATGGACCCAGTGGCTCTTCCTCCGCCTGTACGAGGCGGGCCTCGCCTACCGGAAGCCGGCGCCGGTGAAGTGGTGTCCGAAGGACCAGGTCGTGCTCGCGAACGAGCAGGTCCACGACGGCCGTTGCGAGTACTGCGGCACGGAGGTCGTCTCGAAGAACCTCGAGCAGTGGTTCTTCAAGCAGACTGCGTACGCGCAGGAGATGCTGGACGATCTCGCCGGGCTCGACTGGCCCGAGCGGATCAAGACGATGCAGCGGAACTGGATCGGCCGCTCGGAAGGCGCCGAGGTCCTGTTCCGGATCGACGAGCTGGAGCTGGACGTACCGGTGTTCACGACGCGGCCCGACACGCTCTTCGGGGCCACGTTCTTCGTCCTGGCACCGGAGCATCCGCTCGTCGAGGAGATCATCGCGCGCTCGCCGAACGCCGCAGAGCTGCGCGACTACGCCGGACATGCCGCTGCGAAGCGCGGTGAGGAGCGCGCCGCGGAGGAGGAGAAGACCGGGATCTTCACCGGCTTTCATGCGACGAACCCGGTCAACGGCGAGCGGATCCCGATCTGGGTCGCCGAGTACGTGCTGATGGACTACGGGACCGGCGCGATCATGGCCGTGCCCGCGCACGACGAGCGCGATCGCGAGTTCGCGGAGCGGTTCGACGTGCCGATCCGGACCGTGATCGACGACGACGGCGTGCTCGTCGACTCCGGGGAGTTCACGGGGATGCCGGCCGACGAGGCGAAGCGTGCGATCGTCGACCGGCTCGCGGAGGATGGACGCGGCCGCCACGCGATCTCCTATCGCCTGCGGGACTGGGGCTTCTCCCGCCAGCGCTATTGGGGCAGCCCGATCCCGATCGTCTACTGCGAAGCGTGCGGACAGGTTCCGGTGCCCGACGAGCAGCTGCCAGTCGTGCTGCCCGACCTCGAGGACTACCGGCCGAGGGGGATCGCGCCGCTCGCCTCCGCGGAGGACTGGGTGCGCACGACGTGCCCGAGCTGCGGCGGGCCCGGGCAGCGCGAGGTCGAGACGATGGACACGTTCGTCGACTCGTCGTGGTACTTCCTGCGCTACTGCGACCCCCACGACGACCAGGCACCGTTCGACAAGGAGGTCGTGGACTGGTGGTGCCCGGTCGACCAGTACATCGGCGGCGTCGACCACACGACCATGCACCTGATCTACGCACGCTTCTTCATGAAGGCGCTGAACGATCTCGGCATCGTCGGCTTCCGGGAGCCGTTCCAGGGCTTCTTCCCGAACGGCTGGATCCAGCTCGGCGGGTCGAAGATGTCGAAGTCGAAGGGCAACGTGATCGGCCCGGACGAGCTCATCTCCAGATACGGCGCAGATGCGCTGCGCCTCTACACGCTCTTCATGGGCCCGGCGGACGGAGACATGGAATGGGCGGACGAGGGCGTGGAGGGGATGGCCCGGTTCGTGCGCCGCCTCTATCGGCTCGTCACCGAGGTCGCCGAGCAGTCGTCGCGGGGCGACGCTCCGGCGAACGACCTCTCGCACAAGGCGCACGAGACGATCGCGCGGGTCACCGACGACCTCGGCCGCCGCAAGTCGTTCAACACGGCGATCGCCGCGGTGATGGAGCTGCTCAACGACCTCTCGCGCGCGGGCAGCGCCGATCCCGCCGCGCGCTTCGCCGCCGAGACCGCGGTGTCGCTGATCCAGCCGTACGCGCCTCACGTCGCGGAGGAGCTGTGGGAGCGTCTCGGTCACTCGCGGCTGTGGGAGGAGGAGTGGCCCAGCCCGGACGAGGCGCAGCTGCGGCGGGCGACGTTCGAGCTCGTCGTCCAGGTGAACGGGAGGGTGCGCGACCGCCTGGAGGTGGGCGCCGACCTGTCCGAGGACGAGCTCGTCGCGCGCGCGAAGGCGTCGCCGCGGGTCCAGGCGCACATCGACGGCGCCGAGGTGCGACAGACGATCGTCGTGCCCGGCAAGCTCGTCAACCTCGTCGTCGGCTGAAGCGCACCTCGTGTACTGCCTGCAAGTCGGCACGAAGCCCTGACTCTTTCGTGACGGTTTCGCGGCGAGCATTCGCGGCGTGGACCTGCACTCGCTCACTCCCGGGCAGCGGCGCGTGCTCGCCGCCGTCGTCCTCCTCGCGGCGCTCATCTTCTTCGGGCTGCCGCGACTGGCACACCGCGGGCACGCCGTCGTGGTTCCACCGCTGCGTGCTCCACGGGCTCCTCAGGCACGGCCGGACGCGGGCAAGCTCGTGGTCGACGTCGCCGGCGCGGTTCGGCGGCCGGGGCTCTACCGGCTCGAGCCCGGCGCGCGGGTCGCAGACGCGATCGCCCTTGCGGGTGGCGCCACGCGGCACGCCGACGTCGATGCGGTCAACCTTGCGGCGCCGCTGGCCGACGGGCTGCAGGTCGTCGTGCCGCGCCGCGGCGGAGCGATTGGATCGGGGGGCGGAGGTGGCGGCGCGGCGCCGTCGGCCACGGCGCCGGTCGACCTCAACTCGGCAACGGTCGAGCAGCTCGACGCACTCCCCGGCATCGGCCCCTCGACTGCTCAAAAGATCGTCGACTTCCGGCAGGCGCACGGCGCGTTCCACTCGCTCGAGGAGCTCGATGCGGTTCCCGGCATCGGAGCGGGTCGCATCGCGCAGCTCGAGGGGCTGGTGGTGCCGTGATCCGCATGCCGCACGCGATTCGCGCGCCGTATCTCTACGGGGGTGCGCTCATCCTCGGTCTCGGCGCGTCGACCGCGACGCGGGTTTCCGTCCTCGGCCTCGCGGCGGTCGGCGTGCTCGCGCTCGCGCAGCCTCGGCTCGCGCTCGTCTGTGCCGTCGTTCTTGTCGGCTGGTGGTGGGGAAGCACGCGTCTGCAGGCGCTCGACCGCAGCGTGCTCGCGCCGTACGTCGGCACGGCAGGACGCGTTCTCGTGCACGTCTCCGAGCCGCCGCGGCGCGGCCGCTTCGACGTGCGCGTGCGCGCAGTTGCGCGCAGATGGCGCGGCGTTTCTGTACATGAGTCGGTGCTGCTGAAGCTGACGGGCTCGCGTGCGCCTCCACCGCAGGGAGCCGAGCTGAGCGCGCTCGTCACGGTGCGGCCGCCGGCCGACTACGAGCGGACCTGGCTTCACCGTCACGGTGTGCACGTCGTTCTGCACTCCTCGGCCTGGCGCATCGTGCGTCGCCGCGGCGGCGTCGCCGACCGGCTGCACGCCTGGCTCGGGCGCGCCTCGACACCCGGTCTCACGGGAGAGCGGCGCGCGGTCCTCGAAGGCGTCGTGCTCGGCGAGGACGGAGGCCTCTCGGACGAGCTCCGCAGCCGGTTCCGCGCCTCGGGCCTTTATCACCTGCTTGCTGTCAGCGGCGGCAACGTGATCGTCGTCGCAGGCGGAGCCGTCGGGCTCGCACTCCTCCTCGGCGTGTCGCGCCTCGCGGCGGAGGCCGCCGGCCTCGCGGCGATCACGGGCTACGTGCTGGCGGTCGGACCGCAGCCGTCCGTCATCCGCGCCGGCATCGCCGGTGCGCTCGGCTCGCTCGCGTGGCTCACCGGCCGGCAGCGTGACCGCTGCTACGCGCTCATCGTGGGCGCGGTCGTCCTGCTCGGGTGGAACCCGTGGAACGTGCTCGACCCCGGCTTCCAGCTCTCGTTCGCGGCCGTGGGCTCCATCTTCCTGCTCGCGCCGCGGTTCCGGCGCGCGCTCGAGGGCTATCCGCTTCCCGGTTGGGCGAGCGAGTGCATCGCGATCTCCACGGCGTGCGGCCTCTGCACGGCGCCGATCTCCTGGCTCCACTTTCATGCGATCCCCGTGCTCACGGTGCCGGCGAACGCCGCAGCGGCGCCCGTGGTCGCGCCGATGCTCGCGCTCGCTCTCCTCGCCGCGATCGCGCCGCCGGTCGGTCCGCTGCTTGCGCAGCTCAGCGGACTCGGCGCGGTCTACCTCGCGGCGTGCGCGCGTTTCTTCGGCGGTCTCCCCGGAGCCCAGGTCCGGTCGCCGTCGGCGGTCGCCGCGCTCGCGTCGGCCGTGCTCCTGGCGTCGGCCTATGCTTGGCGGCGTGGCGAGCGAGTTGAAGCCGGTCTACCTCCTGCACGGCAGCGATAGTCCGAAGATCGCCCGCGCCGTGCGCCGGCTGCGTGACCGCATCGGGGAGGACTCCACCGAGCGCCTGAGCGCGCGCGAGGCGTCCGGTGCGGACGCGGTCGCCGTTTGCAACGCACTCGGGCTCTTCGTCGGCGAGGGGCGGCTCGTGATCGTGGACGAGCCCGAGCGGTGGAAGGCCGCCGACCTGAAGGACGTCGTCGCCTACCTCGCCTCGCCCGCACCCGCGACGGTGTTGGCCCTCGTCGCAGAGGAGATCAAATCCGACTCCGCGCTCGCCAAGGCCGTCGCGAAGACCGGTCAAGTGCTTGCGTACGACGTTCCGAAGCGGAAGCTGCCGGACTGGGTGGCCGAGCAGTTCGGCCGCGCCGGTGCCGCTGCGGACGGCGACGCGTGCCGTGCCCTGATCGACATGGTCGGCGACGACCTCGACGAGCTCGCCACCGAGATCGACAAGATCGCGACGTGGGCAGGGGGCGAGCGCGTCACCCTGCGCGACGTCGAGCAGCTGGCCGCCGGGCGAGCCGAGACCTCGATCTTCTCGCTGACGGACGCATGGGGGCGCCGCGACGTCGGCGCCGTGCTCCGGGCCGCCGAGGAGATAATGGAGCGCTCCCACCGAACACGCTCGGGCGAGCTGATGCGCATCGTGTCGTCGCTCGTCAACCATGTCGGGCGAGTCCGGCGCTCCCAGCGGCTCGCCGACGAGGGCGTTCGTCCGCGAGACGCAGCGCCGCGCCTGAAGATGCACCCCTTCGCCGCCGAGAAGGCCTTCGCGCAGGCCGCGAACTTCTCTGCCGACGAGCTCGGCGACGCCCTCGTCCGGCTCGCGGAGCTGGACGCGGCGGCCAAGGGCGGCTCCCGCCTGCCCGCCGACCTCGAGCTCGACCGCGCGCTCGTCGACGTCACCCGGGGGCCTGCGGCCTAGCAATCTCGCGGCGGA
Source organism: Gaiellaceae bacterium (assembly GCA_035693525.1). Classification (GTDB taxonomy): domain Bacteria; phylum Actinomycetota; class Thermoleophilia; order Gaiellales; family Gaiellaceae; genus Palsa-739. Next base: position 15,361 of record DASSGL010000151.1, read on the forward strand.
GGCCCGGCTCGTGTTAGGGGATCCTCGATCCCGGCAATGCCCCTCGTGTGGGGCGGTGGGTCGACAGGAACTGGTATCGCTACCTCTGGCATCACTACCCGAACGCGGCGCTCCTGGTCGCGATCCTTCTGCTTGCGGGTCTGGCGCTGGGCGGGTATCTGACGATGCGCGCCACGGCCGGGACGGAGGCGAAGACGAGCTCGTACGTCCAGCTCATGACGACCGTGACCAAACGCGTCCCCGTGGTCCGCAACGGCAAGGTCGTCTATCGGCGCCAAGTGGTCGTGAAGAGGATCTACGCCAAGCCGGTGACCCTGCAGGAGACGCGGACGCTACAGACGCCCGGCGGCACGGAGACCGTGACCCGCGACGTCGTCAGCTATCGACCTGTGTACCGACGCAAGGTCGTCCTCGTCCACGGCAAGCAGGTCACGGTAAAGCAGTCGGTGACGGATACGCGGATGCTCACGAACACACAGCTCCTGACGGTGACGAACGCGATCACGAACGTGGTGACGAACGTGCGCACCGCGACCGTCGGGTCGACGCTCGAGCGGACCGCGACGCTGGCGCAGACCGCGACGGCGACCGTGAACCGCACGCAGACGGTCAACCAGACCGCGACGTCGACCCAGACCGTGACGGCCCCGCCGGAAACGGTCGTTCAGCGTGTCACGACGACGCTTCCCGCAGACACGGTCACCGTGACGCTTCCGCGAGACACCGTGACGATCACCGTCACCGGAAACGTCGTGACGGTGACGACCGGCGACTAGTCGCGCGCGCCTGCGACGAGCCTGGCGGCCTGCGCCTTGCGGCGGGCTGCGGTGTTCTTGTGGAGCGCGCCCTTCGAGGCGGCCCGGTCGAGCCAGCTCACGAGCTCGCGCCGCCGCTCTTCGATCGCCGCGGCGTCGCCGTCTTCGACGGCTTCCTTCAGCCGGCGCATGAGCGTCCTCGTGGTCGAGCGCCAGCGCAGGTTCTCGGACCGCTGCCGAGCGGCCTGGCGAACGCGCTTCTCCTGCTGTCTGATGTTCGGCATAGGCGTGAAAACGCCCGCTCGGGCGGGCCGCAGGATGGTAGCAGGCGGCAGGAGACGTGCGGCCGAGCGGGAACTTCGGCCGAGATGGAGGAGAAGCGTTCCGGACAGAGACGGTCCGGAAAGGACCGGCGCTCCGGCGAGGACCGGCGGCAGAGCGACGACGGCCCGCCGCCCGGGGTCGAGGAACGGCGCTCCGACGGCGATCGCCGCACGGCGAAGGAGCGGCGGAGTGGCAAGGACCGCCGTTCCGGCGCCTGACGTACCCTCACCTGCTGTGAACGACGCCGACCGCGAGCGCGAGCTGCGCCGGCTCGAACGCGACCGCCGGCGCCGCGAGCGGGGAACGCCCACGTACTTCGACGCACAACCGGTCCTGGTCGAGGCCGGCCCGGACGACCCGACGATCGTCCTGCGTCCCGGCGTGCAGCCCCTCCCGAGCGACGCCGACGAGGAACGACCCCCCGGCGAGCCGCCGCGAGCCCGGCTCGCGGTCTCGACGGCGATCTTCGCGGCCGCGACCGGTCTCTCCCGCGTGCTCGGCCTCGTTCGCGAGGTCGTCTCCGCCTACTACTTCGGAGCCGCCGGCAAGATCAACGCGTTCACGATCGCGTACCAGGTGCCGAACCTCGTTCGCGCGCTTGTCGCCGACGCGGCGCTCTCGTCCGCCTTCGTGCCCGTTTTCATCGACTTGCTCCGCACGGACAAGAAGCGCGCGTGGCGCGTCGCGTCGAGCCTCTTCTGGCTCATGCTGCTCGGCCTGACCGCCCTCAGCGCGCTGTTCATCCTCGTCGCTCCATGGGTGATCGGGATCTTCGGCAACCCGGGGAACGACCAGGCGCTCGCAATCGGGCTCTCGCGCGTCCTCTTCCCGATGGTCGCACTGCTCGGCGTGAGCGGGATCATCGTCGGGATACTCAACAGCTACGAGCACTTCACGGTGCCTGCAATCTCGCCGGTGTTCTGGAACATCGCGATCATCGTGGGTCTCGTGATCGGCGTCCCGAGGGCGGACTCGATGGACGCGGAGCTCTACGTGTATGCGATCTCGATCGTGGTCGCGACGTTCATCCAGGTGTTCCTGCCGCTGCCCTGGCTCCGCGGCCTCGACGGCCGGCTGACCCTGGTGCTCGATTGGCGCGACCCGGCGGTGAAGGCGGTCTTCGTGAACATGATCCCCGTCACGCTCGGTCTCGGCCTGATCAACGTCAACGCGTTGATCGACACGCTCTTCGCGTCGCGCGTGATCGATCCGAACCTGGCGCCGACGGCGATCCAGAAGGCGTTCCTCGTCTACATGCTGCCGCAGGGCATGTTCTCGGTCGCGATCGCGACGGTTCTCTTCCCGACGCTCTCGCGCTACGCCGTGGACGCTCGCCGAACGGGCGACTACGGCGGCTTCCGCGACACCGTCGGTCTCGGCCTGCGGCAGATCGCCTTCTTGCTGACGCCGGCGGCCGTGATCAGCGCGGTTCTCGCCGAGCCGATCGTGCGCCTTCTCTTCCAGCGCGGCGCCTTCGAGCCGAGCCAGACCCCCGTCGTCGCGTCGGCGCTCGCCGCCTTCAGCGCCGGCCTCGTCTTCAACGGCGCGATGCTGATGCTGAACCGAGCCTTCTTCAGCCTCCAGCTGAACTGGATCCCGACGTGGATCGCGCTCGGCAACCTCTTCCTGAACGCGGTGCTCGACTACGTGCTCGGCAAGTCGCTCGGCGTGTGGGGCATTCCGCTCGCGACCGCGATCTGCAACGTCGCGGCGACGTGGGCGCTCATCGTCGCCCTGCGCCGCCGGATCCATCGTCTGGGCGGCACTGCGATCGCCTCGACCGTCGCCCGCGTCCTCGTGGCCTCCGGCGCGGTCGCCGCGACCTCGTGGGCGACGTGGAGGCTGCTCGACGCCGCGCTCGGCCGGTCGTTCCCGGCGCAGGTCGTCTCGCTCGGTGCGGCGCTCGTGGCGGCCGTCGCCGTCTACGTCGGCGCCTGCCGCCTTCTGCAGGTGCGCGAGCTCGATGCGGTCACCGGGCTGCTGCGCCGCCTGCGGCGGACGTGACCCCAATCACGGCCGCCGCAGGCTCTGCCGCCTCGAGAGCAGATGCGGCCGCCGGCGACCGCAGTTCGAGCGAAGCGTCCTGACCCAGGAACCTAGAGGGGAGATCCGGGGCCCGAGAAGGCTTCGCCGTCATGCCGCATCTGGGTGTTGGTCCCGAGCGCCGGGCTCTGGGGGAGTTCCGGCGCTCGAGTCGTGAACACCGTCCTGAGGCGGGGACGCATCTGCTCTCGGCTATGAAGATCCTCCGCGGGCTCTCGATCGCGCGAACGAAGGTCTAGTCAGGTCGCCGCGAAGGTCCAGGTCGATCCGCCGAGCCCGGTCAGGACGCCCGGGCACGACGAGCTTCCCGAGTACCATCGCCGCGGAGCCATGGACCAGGGCAAGATCCGCAACTTTTCGATCATCGCGCACATCGACCACGGGAAGTCGACGCTCGCCGACCGCATCCTCGAGCTGACGGAAGCCGTGTCGGCGCGCGACATGCGGGCGCAGCTGCTCGATTCCATGGAGCTCGAGCGCGAGCGCGGGATCACCATCAAGGCGCAGGCGGTCCGCGTCTCGTGGCGAGGCTACGAGCTCAACCTGATCGACACTCCCGGTCACGTCGACTTCACGTACGAGGTCTCGCGCTCCCTTCAGGCGTGCGAGGGCGCACTGCTCGTCGTCGACGCGGCGCAGGGGATCGAGGCGCAGACGCTCGCCAACGCGTACCTCGCGATCGAGAACGGGCTCGAGATCGTTCCGGTGGCCAACAAGGTCGACCTGCCGCAGGCGGATCCCGACGGCACCGCGATCGAGGTCGCCGATCTCCTCGGCGACGATCCGGCGCACGTCCTGCGCATCTCGGCGAAGACGGGACTGAACGTCGACCAGGTCCTCGACGCGATCGTCGAGCGCGTGCCCGCGCCGGCGGGCGACCCGGACGCGCCGCCGCGTGCGCTCGTGTTCGACTCGACCTACGACCAATACCGCGGCGTGCTCGCGTTCGTGCGGATGGTCGACGGATCCTTCTCGCGGCGCGAGACGCTTCAGACCATGGCGACCGGGACGCGTTTCGACGCGGAGGAGCTCGGCTTCTTCTCTCCGTCGATGACCCCCGTCGAGTCGCTCGGCGCCGGCGAGGTCGGCTACGTCGTCACCGGCCTCAAGGATGTCTCGAGCCTCCGCGTCGGCGACACGCTCACCTCCGTCTCGCGACGCGCGACCGAGCCGCTGCCGGGTTACAAGGACGTCAAGCCGATGGTCTTCGCCGGCCTCTTTCCGACCGACTCCGACGACTACCCCGAGCTGCGGGACGCGCTCGAGCGCCTCAAGCTGAACGACGCGGCCCTGTTCTACGAGCCCGAGACCTCGACGGCGCTCGGCTTCGGTTTCCGCTGCGGCTTCCTGGGCCTGCTGCACATGGAGATCGTGCGCGAACGGCTCGAGCGGGAGTTCGATCTCGATCTGATCGTCACGGCGCCGAATGTCGCCTACCGGGTGAAGGAACCCGGCACCGACTGGCGGGAGGTGCACAACCCTGCCGAGTTCCCGCGGGAGGTCGAGGAGGTGGAGGAGCCGTATGTGAAGGCGTCGATCATCGTGCCGAAGGAGTACGTCGGCGCGGTGATGGAGCTCTGCAACGAGCGGCGCGGCTCGTTCGGTCACCTGGAATACCTCTCGCCGGAGCGCGTGCACCTCACCTACGAGCTGCCGCTCGGAGAGATCGTGCTCGACTACTACGACCAGCTGAAGTCGCGCACGCGCGGGTACGCGTCCTTCGACTACGACCTCGCCGGTTTCAGGCCGGGCACCCTCGTGCGCGTCGACGTGCTCGTCGCGGGCGAGGCGGTGGACGCGCTGTCGCTGATCGTGCACCGCGACTTCGCCTACGACCGGGGCCGCCTCCTCGTCGAGAAGCTCCGCGAGGAGATCCCGCGGCAGATGTTCGACGTGCCGATCCAGGCCGCGATCGGCGCGCGCGTGATTGCACGCGAGACGGTCAAGGCGCGCCGGAAGGACGTGCTGGCCAAGTGCTACGGCGGGGACATCTCGCGCAAGCGCAAGCTGCTCGAGAAGCAGAAAGCAGGCAAGAAGCGGATGAAGCAGGTCGGCGCGGTCGAGGTGCCGCAGGAGGCGTTCCTCGCCGTCCTCAACATCGGCCAGGGCGGTCGGAGCTGATGGCGCTCGAGCGAGGCGGTGCACGTCATCTCTACGTTCACCTGCCGTTCTGCTCCCACCGCTGCGGCTATTGCGACTTCGTCACGGTCACCGGTCGCGTCGGACAGCACGGCGTATACGTTGACGCGCTCCTCCACGAGCTCGAGCTCGAGCGCGGCGTGCTCGAGCCGCGGCTCGAGACGATCTTCCTCGGCGGCGGCACGCCCACCTTCACCGCACTGCCCGAGCTCGTTCGCCTGCTCGAGGCGCTGCCCGCCGCGGACGAGGTGACGGTCGAGGCGAACCCCGAGACCGTGACGCGAGATGTCGCCCGCGCGCTTCGCGCCTCCGGGGTCACGCGCGTCTCGCTCGGCGCGCAGACGTTCAGCCCGGAGCTCCTCCGGGTGCTGGAGCGTGTTGCCGGACCGGACGACGTCCGACGCGCAATGCATCATCTCCGTGATGCCGGATTTGACAACATCTCCCTCGATCTCATCTACGGGATCCCGGGCCAGAGCACCTCCGATCTGGAGGCGGATCTCGGCGAAGCGCTCGCGCTCGAGCCGGAGCACCTCTCCTGCTACGAGCTCGAGGCGAAGCCGGGAACGCGCTTCACCCATGCCTGGGGAGGCGAGCTCCGCCGGCAGGCCGACGCGATGGAGGACTACTTCGAACGCGTCATCTCGAGGCTGACCGGTGCGGGCTATCGCTGGTACGAGACTGCCAACTTCTGCCGCGTCGACGGCGCGCGGGACCTTCGCTCGCGGCACAACCTCGGCTACTGGCTCGGCCACGACTACCTCGGGCTCGGGATCGGCGCGGTCTCCACAATCGAGAACCGGCGTTGGCGGAACCGACCGCGGCTGGGGCGCTACCTCGCGGCGCTCGGGGACGGGAGGCGGCCCGAGCGAGAGGTCGAAGAGCTCGACGACGACGTTCGCGCGCGTGAGCGTGTGATGCTCGGGCTCCGGCTCGACGAGCCGCTGCCGATCGCGGGGCTCCGGAACGCACTCGACCCGGCGGGGCTCGCACGTGTCGAGCAGCTCGGGCTCGCCGAGCGGACGAGCTCTGCGCTCGCCCTGACCGCGCGCGGCCGCCACCTCGGCGGTGCGGTCACTGCCGAGCTCCTCGCCTAGCGCGCGATGTGGGGCGGCCGCCCCGGCGGCTAAAATTCCCTGCAAATGCGCGCGAACGTCGAGCTGAGCAGACGGCAGCGGGAGATCCTGTGCCTCGTCGTCGAGGAATTCGTCGCGACCGGGCAGCCGGTCGGGTCGAAGACGGTCGTCGAGAAGGGCGCCCTCACGGCGGGGCCGTCGACCGTTCGCGCCGAGCTCGCCGACCTCGAGGCGCTCGGGCTGCTCACGCATCCGCACACCTCGGCCGGGCGCGTCCCGACGGAGCTGGGCTATCGCTCCTACGCCGACGAGCTCCTGCAGCGGGGCGACGCGCAGCCGGCCGCGTTCCCGCTCGACCTGCACACCCAGCGGACCGAGGTCGAGGCGGCGCTGCAGGCCACGACCGAGATGCTCTCGCAGGTGACGAGGCTCCTGGCGCTCGTCTCGGCGCCGCCTTTCGAGGCGACGACGGTGGTCCGTGTCGAGGTCTTGCTCCTGCAGCCCGAGCTCGTGATGGTGGTCCTCATCACGTCGGCCGGCGGCGTGAGCAAGCGGAACTTCCACTTCGACCGGCCGGTCGATCCCGGGCTCGCGCAGTGGGCGAACGAGTACCTGAACGAGACCGTGTCGGGGCTCCAGCTCGGCACCGCGCTGCTCCGGCGCCGCTTCGACGACCCGAGCCTCGGCGTGCGCGAGCGCTCGTTCCTCGCCGCGCTGCGGCCGGCGTTCGTCGATCTCGTCAACGTCGAGCAGCGTCTCTACGTCGGGGGCGCCGCGGATCTGCTCGGCGGGGTGCGGTCGGAGGAGCTCGACGCGTACCGCAGCCTGTTCGAGCTCGTCGAGAAGCGCGCCGCGCTCCTCGAGGTGATCGGCGAGTCGACGCTCGAGCCGCACAGGTCGTTCGTGCGTGTCGGACATGAGCTCGAGCATCCGGCGCTCACCGAGATCGCGCTCGTCGGCGCGTGCTACGGGCTCGTGCACAGGGCGCTCGGCGCGGTCAGCCTCGTCGGCCCCGTGCGCATGGACTACGAGAAGGCGCTCGGCGCGGTCCGCTCGGCTGCGACCGAGCTCTCGCGCTTCGTCGAGTCCATTTACGACGATCGCTAGCCTGAACGCGTGGCAACGACCGAACGCGACTACTACGAGCTTCTCGGCGTCGGGCGCGATGCGAGCGAGTCCGAGATCAAGAAGGCCTTTCGCCGGCTTGCGCGCGAGCTGCACCCCGACGTGTCCGAGTCGCCGGACGCGGAGGAGCGCTTCCGCGAGGTGGTGGAGGCGTACGAGGTCCTCTCGAAGACCGAGACGCGAGAGCTCTACGACCGCTACGGGCACGCGGGGCTTCGGAGCGGCGGCTTCGAGCCGGGCCACTTCGACTTCGGCAGCCTCTCCGACCTCTTCTCGGCCTTCTTCGGCGACGACCTGCTCGGCGGCCGGGCCGCGCGGGCGCGAGGAGCCGATCTCGCCGCCTCCGTCGACATCGAGCTCGTCGAGGCCTCGACGGGCACGACGCGGGAGGTGCCGTTCCAGGTCGCGGTCACCTGCGCGCACTGCGGCGGCGACGGCGCGGAGCCCGGCACCGCGATCACGACGTGTCCGACCTGCGGCGGAGCCGGTCGCCTGCAGCAGGTGTCGCGCAGCGTGTTCGGTGAGTTCGTCCGAACGCAGACGTGCCCGACGTGCGGCGGCAGCGGCCGCAAGGTCGAGACGCCGTGCACCGTCTGCGACGGCGCGGGCCGCGTGCTCGAGGAGCGGCGCCTCGAGGTGACGATTCCCGCGGGCATCCACGACGGCCAGCGGATCCGTCTGAGCGGCGAAGGCCACGCCGGCGCGCTTGGCGCGCGCTCGGGCGACGTCTACGTCCAGGTGCGCGTGCGCCCGGACCCGCGCTTC